>JANWHR010000159.1 GCA_025450355.1 Micropepsaceae bacterium | reverse complement strand
CAAAGATCCTCCCGGAATTCCCGGCAATCCCGATCTCGCGCTGGCGAGCATGGGAATTTACGTCTTCCGCTCCGAATTTCTCTTTGAGCAACTCGGCCGCGACGACGCGGATCCGAATTCCAGCCACGATTTCGGCAAGGACATCATCCCGCGCCTGGTGCGCGAATGCAAAGCGGTGGCTCACCGTCTGGAAGTCTCCTGCGTCCGCTCAAAACCGGATGTACCGCCCTATTGGCGCGATGTCGGTACGGTGGATGCCTATTTCGCCGCCAATATCGACCTCACCCGGGAAGAGCCGGACCTCGATCTCTACGATTCGGACTGGCCAATCTGGACCTACAGCGAAAACACTCCACCGGCAAAATTCGTCCTCGATGGCGGCGGCTATCGCGGCGCTGCGATCTGTTCCCTCGTTGCGGGCGGCTCGATTATTTACGGGGCTACGGTGACGAATTCCCTGCTTTTTACCCGCGCCCGCGTGAGGGCCGGAAGCCAGATCGACCGCTCGGTCATTCTTCCGGACTGTGACATCGGACGGAATGTACGGCTGCGCAATGTGGTGATCGATCGCGGGGTTCAAATTCCGGACAATCTGGTGATTGGCGAAGATCCGCTTGTGGATGCGCAGCGATTCCGCCGGACCGAGGCCGGGATATGTCTTGTGACGACGCCCATGATTGATAATCTCGCCGCGTGAATCTGCTCTTCGTGACGCCGGAGCTGGCCGGCTATGCCAAAGCCGGCGGACTGGCGGACGTTTCGGCGGCGCTTCCGCGTGCGCTGCGCGACCGCGGCGTGGACGCGCGCATTCTTATGCCTTTTTACGGCGCGAGGCCGGACTGGCGGCCGGCACTCGACGTCGTCGCGCGGCTCGACGGAATGGCGGAAATTCCGCCCTGCGAGCTCGCGGTCACGGAAACGCCCGAGGGTCTTCCGGCATTTTTCATCGTTTGTCCTGGGCTCTACGAACGGCCCGGAACGCCATACACGGACCTTTCGCGGCAGGACTGGCCCGACAACGATATCCGCTTTGCGCGCCTTGCGCTCACGGCAGTTCAGATCATTACCGGCGAGGCAAACACCGCCTGGCGTCCCGATCTTATCCACGCCAATGACTGGCCGTGCGGACTGTGCAGCGGCTATCTCAAATGGCGGCAGGTTCCGGCGCCCTGTCTCTTCACAGTGCACAATCTTGCCTATCAGGGCCTCGTCGATGTCTCGCGAATGCCTGCGGTCGGAATTCCGCCTTCGGCTTTCTCAATGCACGGGGTCGAATTCTACGGGCGCGTCTCCTTCGTCAAAGCGGGGCTGTATTACGCGGACCATGTCACAACGGTCAGCCCAAACTATGCGCGGGAAATTACGACGGAAGAGTTCGGAAGCGGCCTTCATGGCCTGCTGCGCGCCCTGACCGAATCCGGCAGGCTGACCGGTATTCTAAACGGCGCCGGCGAGGATTGGACGCCGCAAACGGACCCCAGGCTGATCCGGAATTACCCGCCCCGGGTCCGTCAGGGCAAACAGCGCAATGCGGTGTGGCTGCGCGAGACGGCTGGCCTGGAGAACGGCAACCGGCCATTGTTCGTGATGGTGTCGCGCCTGGTTCACCAGAAGGGCGTGGATCTGGCGCTGGCCGCTGTCGAGACCATCGTGGCGGGCGGCGGACAGTTTTTCCTGCTTGGCGAGGGCGAGCCGGGGTTGGAGTCTCTCGCGCGCGCCACGGCGGCGCAATTCCCTGGCTCGGCGGCCGTCATGATCGCGTTTGACGAAACACTCTCGCGGCGCACGATTGCCGCCAGCGACTTTTACCTGATGCCCTCGCGTTTTGAGCCTTGCGGGTTGAACCAGATGTATGCCGAACGCTATGGCAGCCTTCCCATTGCGCACGCGACCGGCGGACTTGTCGATTCGATCCGGGATGGAGAAACGGGGTTCCTGTTCTCCGGCGCCACGCCGGGCGCGCTGCGGGCGGCAATTGTTCGTGCACTGAAAGTGTATGTCCGGCCTGGCCGGATAACGGGGATGAGCAAGGCCGCGATGGGCCAGGATTTCAGCTGGGCGCCGGCTGCCGCCCGATACGAACAAATCTACAAATCGCTGCCTGCCCGCTGAAACGACCGCCTGCCCGTGCTAATGTTGAACCGGCGCCGTCTGTCTCCCAGGGAGGGTCCAATGCCGCGCAATTTTCTGCTGACCGCATCCGCTTTGGCTCTTGTCGCGGGGATGGTGTCCTCGGCGCCGAATGTTCGTGGCCAGACCTTTGCCGAGACGCCAGTCCCGCAGCAGTTTGCGCGCGAGGGGCAACCTTCCACCCAGAACGGGGAATGGCCGGCTTACGCCGGCGACATCCGCGGGACCCGCTACTCGCCGCTGGCGCAGATCGATGCCTCGAATTTCAACCGGCTGCAGGTCGCCTGGCGCTTCAAGACCGACAACTTTGGCCCCTACCCCGAGTGGAAACTCGAAGGCACGCCGATCATGGTCAAGGGCGTGCTTTACACGACGGCCGGAACGCGCCGGTCGGTGGTTGCTCTGGACGCAAAAACCGGGGAACTGATCTGGTCGCACAGTCTTCGCGAAGGCAAACGCGCTGCCGTCGCGGCCCGCCAGCTTTCGGGCCACGGCGTTTCCTACTGGACCGACGGCAGAGGCGATGAACGGATTCTCTATGTCACCACCGGATACCGGCTGGTCGAGCTGAATGCCAAAACCGGGCAGATGATTCCAACCTTCGGCGATCATGGCATCGTCGATCTGAAGGTTGGCGTCGTGAAGGGGGTCAATCAGCAGATCGACCTCGAAACGGGTGAAATCGGCGTTCATTCGACACCAACCGTCGTGAACGATGTCGCGATCATTGGCTCCTCGATGCGCGAAGGCGCAACGGTTCCGACGCACAACAACACCAAGGGGCTGGTGCGCGCCTTCGACGTGCGCACAGGCAAACAGTTGTGGCGCTTCAACACCATTCCCGGACCGGGCGAATTCGGCAACGACACCTGGAAAAACGGATCATGGGCCGATAACGGCAACACCGGCGTGTGGACGCACATCAGCGCCGATCCCGAACTCGGGCTCGTGTATTTGCCGGTCGAGACTCCGTCGTCGGATTATTACGGTGGCGAACGCCCCGGCAACAATCTGTTCGGCGAGAGTCTCGTTGCGGTCGATCTGAAAACCGGCCAGCGGCGATGGCACTTCCAGCTGATCCATCATCCAATCTGGAATTTCGACATGTCGTCCATGCCGATTCTGGCGGACATCAACGTCAATGGCCGCGCCATCAAGGCCGTCGCGGTGCCGACCAAACAGGGTTATCTGTATGTGTTCGACCGCGCCACCGGTCAGCCGGTTTGGCCGATCGAAGAAAAGCCGGTGCCGCAATCGGACGTGCCGGGCGAAAAAACCTCGGCCACGCAGCCCTTTCCGCCCGACAAGCTGCGTTACAATCGCAACTTCCTCAAAATTCCCGACGATCTGATCGACTTTACGCCCGAACTGCGGGCTCAGGCGCTGCAGGTGATCAAGCGCTACCGTTATGAACCGAGCCCCTTCATGCCGGGCTCAATCGCCGATGTGAACGGGCGTCTGGGTTCGATCGTGGCCCCGACGGCGACCAACTGGCCGGGCGGCGGCTATGATCCGGAACTGCACATCGTCTTTGCGCCGGCGGGCAATGTCGCCGGTGTACGGGCGCTGCGTACTCCGCCTGCGGAGTTTTCCGACATTCGCTATGTCGCCGGCGTGAACGGCCGGCCGTTTCAGGTGATTTTAGGTCCGGGCGACTGCTGTGCGGCAGATGCTCCGCTGACCGCGCAAAGGGCGAAAGAAGCCAAGGAGCCGGCGGTCCCGCGCGATCGCGGGGATGGCGCGCAGCTCGCCGTACAGGGCCTGCCGATCTCGAAACCGCCTTACGGGCTGCTCGCCGCGATTGACCTCGACAAGGGCGAGCTGAAATGGCAGACGCCGCATGGCGACACACCGGACAACATCCGCAACAATCCGGCGCTGAAGGGATTGAACATCCCGAAAACGGGACAGCCGGGCACGTGGGGCGTCGGCCTGCTGGTGACGAAAACCCTGGTCATCATGGGCGATCCGCAGCGCACCACCACACCCGACCATCCGGACGGCGCCATGCTGCGCGCCTATGACAAGCTCACCGGCCGCCAGGTTGGCGCGGTGTGGATGCCCGCGCAGCAGAGCGGTTCGCCCATGACCTATATGGTCGATGGCAGACAGTACATTGTTGTGGCGATCAGCGACGCGACGGAAGGCGACACACGCCGCCCGCGCTATTCCGGAGAATATCTGGCGTTCGCGCTGCCAAACTAACCCCGCGGCGCAATGCGATGGCTCAACCCTGATACCCGCGAGGTGCATTGGTGGAATTGACGGAAATCTGTCCACTTCTGCTGTTTGTCGCCGATCACGCCTCCGCCGGAATCGCGATTTTAGACGAAAAGATGCGCTACCTCGCGGCATCGCCTGCCTTCATCGAACAATTGGGACTCGGTCAATCGGTGGACACCCGGACAATTTCGGGAATATTGCACTACGACCTTTTTCCGGAAATTCCCGAGCGCTGGCGGAAAGTCCACCGGCGCGTGCTCGCGGGCGAAGTGATTGAGAGCGAAAAGGACTCGGTTACGCGTCCCGACGGCCGCATTGTTCATCTGCATTGGAAAATGATGCCGTGGCGGGGAGAGGATGGTTTGTTAGGCGGCGCAGTTTTGTTCTGTACGGTGTCAACGGAGCTCAAAACCCTTGAACGCCGCTCGCCAGATGAACGGGCGCGTGTTGCCGGGGAGTTCGTGACACTCGCCGATAACATCCCGACGTTATGCTGGATGGCGTATGCCAACGGCGACATCTACTGGTACAATAAGCGGTGGTACGAATACACGGGTACATCGCCCGAAAGCCAGAAAGGCTGGGGCTGGGAATCCGTCCACGATCCAGAAGTCTTGCCCGTGGTCATGCGGCAGTGGAAGCAAAGCCTGGAAACAGGCGAGCGCTTCGAGATGACCTTTCCGTTAAAAGGGGCGGATGGCATTTTCCAGCGGTTCCTGACCCGGATCATTCCGATCCGCGATAACGACGAAAAAATCGTGCGCTGTTTCGGCACCAACACCAAAATTTAATAACAAAATCTCGCCGAGGAAAGGGAGCGATTGTTGGCGCGGGAGGTCGATCACCGCGCAAAAAATATGCTGGCGGTCGTGCAGGCGATGGTCCAGCTTTCACGTGGTACCGATATCGCCTCTTACAAGGAAGCTCTCACTCAACGCATACACGCCTTGTCTCGCGCGCATAGCCTGCTGGCAGCGGACCGGTGGCAGGGCGTCCAGTTGCGAGAACTCGTCAACGAGGAAATGGCGCCATTTGGCGGCGCCGACCAGGACCGCATCTCCGTCACAGGTCCACCTCTGATTCTTAACCCTGGGGCGGCGCAGACATTCGCACTGCTTCTGCATGAATTGACGACGAATTCGGTCAAGCATGGGGCTCTCTCCCACAACCAGGGCAGCATTGTGCTTTCGTGGGCAGAAGGTATTCAGACAAATCCGGGAATTCACGTCCGCTGGCAGGAATTTGGCGGCCCACCCATTGTGCCGCCAAAGCGCGAGGGCTTCGGGCTCAAGTTGCTTCGCGCAAGCGTTGAACGGCAACTCAATGGGAAATTATCTCTCGCCTGGCAGGCCGAGGGCCTGATCTGCGATCTCACTGTCCCCCCGAGACACTTCGTCGCTGCGGCGCGAGCCGCAGAAATACGGAAGAAGGCCGACCCGGATTCGGGCCCGAGCGCTGTCCCCAATGTCCGGCGTGCCCTGATTGTTGAAGATGAGGCGCTGGTCGGTATGGAACTCGAGGCTACCCTGACCCGGGCGGGGATTGAAGTGCTTGGGCCCGCAACGGATGTCCGTCAGGCCATAGACCTTTTGTCGGAAACTGATGCCGATATCGTACTGCTGGATATTAATCTGAATGGTGAAAAAAGCTTTCTGGTCGCGGAGGCGCTAACGAAGCGCTCCACTCCTTTCATTTTTTGCACGGGCTATGCAGCGCACGTGATTTTGCCGCCGCGCTTCTCGCACGTGCCAGTGCTTGCCAAGCCCTACACGGTTGACCAACTTTTCCACGCGATGAACCGTGCCGTGCGTCAACCGCTGTTTCCAAACGCCTGATGATCTTCGCAGCAGTGTTGCTCCCGGTTCACGGGAGCGTGCAACGCATCGTGTGCGCGCGTGCGGAACACGGAAAAAAAGCCATGCGTTAACCTCATTGAAGCAAATGAAATGAGGTGTGCAATGCGCAGCTTGCGCTCTTTTTCGGCCTTGCTGCTCGCCGGCGGGCTGGTTGCCGGACCGGCGCTGGCGGCGCCGCCTGCCAAGGACATCTATAACCGTCCGGCCAACAAGATTACGACCGAGAACAGCACGCTCGCCGACGCGCAGGCGTTGATGCAGAAATCCTCGGCGGTCATCCGGACAATGGAAACCGATCCGAACGTGGTCAACCTTATGAAGAAGGCGAAAGGCGTCTTCATCATGCCGGATTTTGGCCGCGCAGCATTCATCGTCGGCGGCAAGTGGGGCACCGGTGTGCTGATGAGCAATGACAACGGTCATTGGTCCAATCCGGCCTTTTTCAGCATGGGCGGTGGCTCGCTGGGCTTTCAGGTGGGCGCGAGCGGCGGGCCCGTGGCATTCCTGATCATGAGCCAAAAAGTCATGGACCAGTTCCGGGGCGGCGCGAACTGGTCATTGAATGCCGAGGCCGGGTTCAATGTCGTCAACTATTCAGCCCACACAAACCAGGCTTCCTGGGGTAAGGGGGATGTCGTGGTCTGGACAAATTTGAGCGGAGCCTTTGCCGGCGCCCAGGCGGATATCACGGATATCACTTTCGATTCCGACTTCAACAAGGCAGTTTACGGATCGAAGAACATCCACGAGATCCTGGCCGACCAGGTGACCGCGCCGAAGCTCGCGATGAATCTGCGTAAAATGCTGCCGCCGGGCGGTCCTACCGGCGCGGTGCCGGCACGGCATGCGGGCGTGAAAGCGAAGACAAAGGCGAGCTGATCCTCGCCGGCCAACAGGGCTTCTCCGGCGCGCCCGGGCGCGCCGGAGATTTCTATTTGGCGGTGTAACCGGCCGGTAGCTCCTTGTGCGGATCAAACCGCACGCCGAGATAGACGATTTCGGGTGAGGTGTTGTCCGTGAAGGTGTGCGGCGTGTTCGGCGGAATGACGATCACATCGCCGGGCCCGATTTTCCGGCTGACACCCCCGATGATCCGTGTACCCTCCATGCTTGGCCCGGTGAGGATACGCACCGCTTCGTTATCTGCCGGCCGCGGTTTCGCGTTTTCGATCCTGCCGCCGGTGACAAGCGTCCCGTTGCCGGAGATCACGTGATAGACTTCGGTGATCTGGCTGTGTTCCGAACCGCCGACGCTCTGCTTTTCGGTTTTCGCGCGGTGAACCACGCCAACCCCGACGTTGTAATCGTTGTCAACGTTGATGATGCGAATCTGCTGATCGCTGACCGGCGCGCCGGCGTTCTGATTCGCGATGCGCTGGACTTCCGAATCGGGAATATAGACTCCGGTGCCGCCTCCTGCCGGAGCGGATTGGACGAGCGTTGTGACCGCGAGCACCAGCCCCACGGCCATGGCCGATTGTTTCAGCATTTTATTCCTCCCATGGTGCGGGAGGAATTTTACGCAGCCGGATCGCGGGCGGCCAGCCCGCATTTCGGGCCGATCGTAATCCGGGCCCGAACGCGCTGCCCTCTCCGGCAAAGGAGAGGGCAAACCGCGAATCTTAAATCAGCTTTTTTTCCACTCGCTGCCGTTCGACCAGTTGATGGTCTTTCCGTCGTTCGAGATGACGCCCAGCATGTTCCAGGGCGGACCAGCGCTGATGGAAATCGCGCTTGTCAGAATCGCCGTACCCTGATCGCCCTTGTCGTTCTTGATGTCGAGATGATTGCCAGCCTGCGTCACCGTGAAAGTCTTTCCCGACCATTGGCAAACCTTTGCATCGGGACCGCATTGGAACTTACCCGCGAGATTCTCATTTTTCGCAGCTGCCTGCGATCCCACCGCACCGAATGCCGTAGCTGCCGCGATCAGTGCGATCGATATGGCCCAATAGCTTTGCACCATTTCCTCCTTTGGATTGCTATCTCCCCGGCCACTTCACGCGAATTGGTTTATGCGCCTGCGCGGCTTTGCGAGGTAGCGATGGCGCGAGGAACATGGAATTTTTGTAATGGTTGCGTTGGCTTGCCGGACGGAGAAGTGTAAAAAGCCGGCAAGCCTTGGGAGGGTTTGATGCGGAGTTCGCACCGCTGGCCGGCAATCGCGGCCATGCTCATCTGTTCGGCAGTACCGGTTTGGGCGCAGAGCGGCCCGACGAACAGTTTTCCGAATCCCTATCGGTCGATCGAAAACTGGGCGAAAATGCCGGATGGCCGCAGTTGGGGTTCTACCGCAGGTGTTGCAATCGATGCGGATGGCAAAAGCGTCTGGGTCGCCGAACGCTGCGGCGCGAATACTTGCCTCGGGTCAAATCTCGACCCGATCCTGAAGTTTGACGCTCAGGGCCGGATGGTAAAGCATTTCGGCGTCGGCATGTTCGTGTTTCCCCACGGGATCAGCGTGGACCACCAGGGCAATGTCTGGGTCACGGACGGGCAAGGGAACGGGGGGCTTGGTCAACAGGTGATCAAATTCAGCCCCAACGGCAAAGTGCTCATGAAGCTTGGAGTTGCGGGAGTCGCCGGGAACAATCCTTATAACTTCAACATGCCATCCGCGGTGCTGGTTGCGCCGAATGGCGACATCTTCGTCGCCGATGGGCATGGCGGAAAGTCCAATGACCGCGTCGTGAAATTCGATCCGCGCGGGAAATACATCAAGGAATGGGGGATGAAGGGCACCGCGCCAGGCGAGTTCGACATTCCGCACGCGCTTGCCATGGACTCTCAGGGGCGGTTGTTCGTCGGCGACCGGAACAACAACCGCATCCAGATCTTCGATCAGGACGGCAAATATCTGACCTCATGGACCCAATTCAGCCGTCCGAGCGGCATCTGGATCGATGCAAAAGACACGATCTACGTCGCCGATTCCGAATCGGAATCGGTGTCGAAAAACCATGATGGCTGGAAACGCGGAATCCGGATCGGATCGGCGAAGGACGGCTCGGTGAAATATTTCATTCCCGATCCGGTGGCGAAAGCGATCACGACCAGCGCGGCGGAAGGAGTCGCGGCGGACAAGGATGGCATTATCTATGGCGCCGAGGTCGGCCCCAAGCGCCTCATGCGCTATGTGATGCAATAGGAGCTGGCGCATGATCCGTGGCTGTTTCCGGGCGGTGCTGCTTGCCATCATCCCCGCAGTCCTTGCGACTGCCGCGATGGCGCAAAATCTGGTCGAGGAAAAGCAAAGCCTTACGCCCTATGCGGCGCGCAAAATCATCGAGGTCTGCCTTGCCCAGGCCGCGCGTGATCATTACCCGATTGCGCTCGCCGTCGTGGATCCGGCCGGTTATCTGCTGTCCTACCAGGCAACCGATGGCGCCACCGGCAACACCGGCGTCACGGCACAGCAGAAAGCGAAGACCGCCGCGATTTTCCGCCGTTCGACCGCAGAACTGTACGACCGCGTCAACAGACAGGTGAACCGCGCGCCCGAGTGGATGGGCTATTTTCCCATACCAGGCGGTTATCCCGTCATGGTGCAGGGCGAAGTCGTGGGAGGGGCCGGCGCCGGCGCGGCGGGGCTTTCCGGCGGCCGTGATGAAGATTGTGTGAAGAACGCCATCACGAGCGTGATGGGCGACGGCAAATCCGCACCCCCACCCTCGGCGCAGCCGCTGCTCAGGACCACGAAATTCATCTCCATGGATGGCGCACGCAAGCTTGTCGATGCCTGCCTTGCATTCGCGGACCGCAACAAATTCGGTCCACTCGGAATTTCCGTGGTCGATCCGGACGGCACACTGCTGTCGTTCCAGGGCACGCGCGGGGCCAGCAAAACCATTCTGGACACCGCGGAACTGAAAGCGGTGACCGCGGCGCATTGGCGGCGCAACACCGAGGACCTTTGGAATCGGGTCAACAAACAGGTCAACCGCGCACCGGAATGGCTTCACGATTTCCCGCAGCCGGGCGGGTTTCCGATCTTCATCGGAAATGACATCATCGGAGCAATCGGCGCCGGTGGAGTGGGCGATCAGGACGACCGCTGCGCCCAGGCAGCAATCAAAGCCGTTTTCCCAAACGCCAACACGGGCGCCAGCGGGAAGGAAACAGGAGGAAAGCAATGAAACGGACCATCATTCTGGCTCTCGCACTCGCCGCGGCAGGTGGTATCGGCTACGCCGCGGGCGCCGGCGATGTTCCGCCACTCTCGTCGCTTAATCCGAATGCGATCAAACTGGTCCTGCCAAAGGACATCAAATGGAAACCGGCGGCAGGCCTGACCGGCACCGATACCTACACGCTGGTCGGCGATGCCGGTAAGCCCGGCTTCTATATCGTCCTGAACCGCTTTCATCCCGGCAATTTCAGTCACCCGCATTACCATGTGAACGATCGCTATGTGATGGTTCTGAGCGGAACATGGTGGGCAGCGACCGGCGCGAAGGACGATCCCGAGCATCTGACGGTGCCGATCAAAGCCGGAACCTTCGCCATCCACAAAGGCAAAGAGGTGCATTTCGACGGCGCGCGGGCGGGCAGTGACGAGGCAGTCGTGATGATTTTCGGCGAAGGCCCGGGAAGCCGCCACGAATGCGAAGGTCCGACCGCAGAAAGAGGCCCAGGCCCCTGTGCCGACGCCCGCAAAGCCGCGGGTCTGCCGGCGGTCAACTGACGCGGAACGCGACGGCGCTCGGAGGATCACCTCCCCATTCGGAACGGGGCCGGCCTATTCCAGGGTCAGCGTTGAGGCCTCGTAACTGCCCGTGCCGAGGCCGTCGCCGGCGAAGATGCCGTGTTCGGCAATCCAGGTGCGTGCATCGTCATAGACTTCGCGGCCGTATTTCTCGAACACGATGCGCTCGCCGGGACCCCAGCGCCGCGTATCCATCATGGCATGGAAGCGCGCCGGGAATTCCTTCGGGTAATAATGCGTGTACAGCTCGGGGCGCAGGTCAATGTCGCGCTGTGCCCGCTTCAGCGCGCGATAAAATTTCCGCACGTCTTCAGGATCGGGATCGTTGTGGATCATGTGCGCGATCATGAAGGTGCTGTCGATGATCTTCCGGAATCCCAGTTGCTCCACGAAATAGTAAGGCCCGCTGAACAGGGCCGCCGCCGGGACCTTCCCGTCGATCAGCAGTTCCATGCGACTGAACAGCAGACCATCCTTGAATGAAAGAACCAACTGGTCCGGCGTCAGATACTGTTCCAGCGCCTGAATCGTCGAGTAATGGCTGCCGGATTTGAAGCCCACTGAAATCGGCACTCCGGCAAGATCGGCCGGAGTCTTCACCGGAGAATCCGGCGGCACGAAGACCCCGGCGGGCGACACCGAATAGACATCGGCATAGAGCTTCGCGTGACCTTTGGATGCGGCACCATTCACCGTCCAATGACAGGCGCAACTGATATCGGATTTGCGCCCGTCCTCGATCAGGTTGTAGGCGCCGCTCTTGTTGGCCGTCTTGTGGTGCTGCCCATCCGTGGACTGAACAAGTTCGAGAAAATCGTAATCGAGTCCTTCGGCTTTGAAATAGCCCTTCTCCTCGGCGACCCATTCCTGCAGGCGGAAATGCGGTTCGATGATGAATTTGGACAATTTTTGATGACTCCTCTGTGCCCCCTTCGTCCCTCGTTCGCGCAGAGCGCTTCGGCGGACCACCTCCCCGTAAACGGGGGGAGGAGAATGGAGCGGTTATGCCGGAATCGAGTTTATTCACCGCGGGGTTCAGGTTCCAGAGCGGAAAGGGGTTAGAAATGGCAAATCGCGGAAAACAGGACGGAAAAACGACCCACCGGTGGTCGGCAGAGGTGACGCAGAACAGCCATGCGCTGGACCTCGAAAAAAGCGT
>JANWHR010000158.1 GCA_025450355.1 Micropepsaceae bacterium | reverse complement strand
GCCCGGCCGGATGGTCCGGAAACGGAACCCGCCTTCCCGGTCGAGAGCGCAGCGGCCGTAGCCCAGAAAATTGGCGTCCAACTCAATCTCATCGCGGGGGTCGTCGTGGCTCGCATAGCGTCCAGCGGCATTGGCCTGCCAGATTTCGAGCAACGCGTCCAACACCGGCGCGCCGGTGTTGTCCCAGACCTGACCAAAGAGTTCGATGCGTTCGCCTTTGACGCCCGCACGGCCCGAATGGTGCCGATGAATCCCGTAGTCATGGCCGGGTGCCACCAGATCGGCTCGCGATCCCAGATCGGAATCTCCGGCGAGATCCGCCGCCCCTTTCCAGGGCAGGCCAAAATGCAGGAAAGGTCCGGTGGTTTGCCACGGAGTCTGAATAGCCATCACTGCACCATCGGCGTCGCAGCGCGGCCGCGCAGCACGAAATCGAATTGATAGGAAAGCGCCCAGAAGGGCTCCGTCGTGCCCTTGTCAAAACGCGCGACCAGCAAATGGCGGTACTCTTTTGGCACCGCATTGGCGATTGCATCGAGCGGGAACAGAGGATCGCCGGGAAAGTACATCTGCGTCACCAGCCGGTTTGCGAATGCCGGCCCGGCCAGCGAAAAATGGATATGCGCGGGCCGCCATGAATTCCAGTTGTTGTACCAGGGATAGGCGCCCGGCTTGATGGTGACGAAGCGGTAGCGGCCTTCGGAATCCGTAATCACACGACCTGCGCCGGTGAAATTCGGATCTCGCGGCGCGTCATGCTGGTCGTATTCATGGACGTAGCGTCCGCAGGAATTCGCCTGCAGGATTTCGATCATCACGTTCGGCGCCGGCCGGTCGTGATCATCCAAAACCCGGCCTGAGACCACGATGCGCTCGCCCAGCGGCTCGCCGCTGTGCTGGCGCGTCAGATCCATGACCGCAGGTCCCATCAGTTTCGCCCAAACGCCTTTGCCGGAGGGGCCCGTCGTCTCGGTCAGCGTGTGCGGAATCCGCACCAGCGGTTTCGTCGGTGCACGCACGACAGATGCCCGAAATTCGTCATATTTCAGCGGCGGCTGGACCTTTTCGTCATCCCGTGAATAGGGCAGGGGATCGGCCATGCGTTCACCTCCAGGTCGCCTGACGCCTACAGTCTGCCCGCACTTGACGCAAGGTCAAGCTACTTGTACCGCGGGCGTTCACGCCCCGCTCACACGTCCAGATTGGCGACGTTCAGGGCGTTTTCCTGGATGAATTCGCGCCGCGGTTCGACCACATCGCCCATCAGCTTGGCAAACAGATCGTCGGCGTCATCCGCATGTTCCACCCTGACCTGAAGCAGGGTACGGGCATTTTCATCCAGCGTGGTCTCCCACAACTGGGTTGGGTTCATTTCTCCGAGCCCTTTGTAGCGTTGCAGCGACAGGCCATGGCGGCCCCACTGCAACACCGCGTCCAGCAGTTGGGTGGGCGCGCGCACTTCACGCATATCATCCCTGCGGTGGAGCTGACCGGCCCTGAGATAGGTCGCCTGCAGTTCGCCCGCCATACGGTCCAGCTTGCGCGCATCGGCACTGGCGATCAGCGCGCCGTCAATCGCGATCGTCTCCGTTACGCCGCGCACTTCGCGGCGGAAGCGCAAACCGCCATCCGGCGTGGGTTCGCCGTTCCAGCCGCGCTCCGTCTCATCCGACAACAGGTCCAGCCGATGCGCGATGTAACCCGCTGCCTCCTCGGCCCGGTTCTGATCGGACAGCAGTTCGGGATTGAGCGCGCCGGCAATCGCCGCCTGCTCCAGCAGGAATCGGGGATAGTGCCGCGGAAATCCGTCCAGCGCGGCGCGGGCAACCCGCGCGCGCTCCACCAGCTGCGCGAGATCGGCGCCGGCAATATGTTCGCCGGAGGATAGCGTGACGACGCAGTCCTTCAGACCTTCGGCGATCAGATATTCTTCCAGTTCGCGTTCATCTTTCAGGTAGCGTTCCGATTTGCCCCGCGAGGCCTTGTACAGTGGCGGCTGCGCGATGAAGATGTGTCCGCGTTCGATCAGCTCCTTCATTTGCCGATAGAAGAACGTCAGCAACAGCGTGCGAATATGCGAGCCGTCCACGACGGCGTCGGTCATAATGATGATCTTGTGGGAGCGCAGCTTGTCGGCATTGAACTCGTCGCAGATGCTGGTGCCGAGCGCAGTGATCAGGGTCACCACTTCCTGGCTCGACAGCATTTTGTCGGTCCGGGCGCGCTCCACATTGAGGATTTTGCCGCGCAGTGGCAGGACCGCCTGATTGGCGCGATTGCGGCCCTGTTTTGCCGATCCGCCCGCAGAATCGCCTTCCACAAGGAACAGCTCACATTTTGCCGGATCGCGCTCCTGGCAATCGGCCAGTTTGCCGGGTAGGGAATTGCCGTCCAACAGGCTTTTGCCTCGCGTCAGCTCGCGTGCCTTGCGCGCAGCTTCACGGGCCTCGGCGGCATCGATCACCTTCTGCACGATCTGTTTGGCCTCGGACGGATGCTCCTCGAACCATCGGCCCAGCTGTTCCAGAATCACGCCTTCCACTGCCGGGCGCACCTCGGACGAAACCAGCTTGTCTTTCGTCTGCGATGAAAATTTTGGATCCGGCGCTTTCACCGACAGAACGCAAGTCAGCCCTTCGCGGCAGTCTTCGCCGGTCAATGCTACCTTGTCCTTTTTGCGACCGGATTCATCGGCGTATTTCGTGACCACGCGGGTCAGCGCAGCGCGAAAGCCGGCAAGATGGGTGCCACCGTCCCGCTGCGGAATATTATTCGTGAAGCACTGCATCTTCTCATAATAGGAATCATTCCACGACAGCGCCGCTTCCACGCGGATGCCGTCGCGATCGGCGCCAATCAGGACCGGTTTGGGAATAAGGCTGGACTCAGTGCGGTCGAGATAGCGTACAAACGCTTCCAGGCCGCCATCATATTTCAGCGTGACCTGCTTCTTTTCCACGCCGCGCCGGTCCGAGAGACGGATCGTGACGCCCGAATTGAGGAACGCAAGCTCGCGTAGCCGGTGTTCCAGCGTCGCAAAATCAAATTCCGTCCTGGTGAACGTTTTAGTACTGGGAAGAAATGTAACCTCGGTGCCGCGGCGTCCCCTGGCTTCGCCAGTTTCCGCAAGCGGTGCGACCGGATCGCCGTCGCGAAAGCGCATATAATATTCTTTGCCGTCGCGCCAGACTCTGAGGTCAAGCCATTCCGACAGCGCGTTCACCACGGACACGCCGACGCCATGCAGGCCGCCGGAGACCTTGTATGCGTTCTGCTCGAACTTTCCACCCGCATGGAGCTGGGTCATGATCACTTCGGCGGCCGAGACACCTTCGCCGGAATGAATGTCCACCGGGACGCCGCGCCCATTGTCCCGAACCGTGCAGGACCCGTCGGCATTGAGCGCGACCTCCACGAGATCGCAATAGCCTGCGAGCGCTTCATCGATCGCGTTGTCGATGACTTCATAGACCATGTGGTGCAGGCCGGATCCGTCATCGGTATCGCCGATATACATGCCCGGCCGTTTGCGCACCGCGTCAAGGCCCTTGAGCACTTTGATCGAGTCCGCGTCATAGACGCCGTCGCTGCCGTTGGGTTTGAATTCATCGCTCATGCGCGCGCGGTATCCTGTGTGGCGAAGTGCCCTTGCTCGATGGTGACGAATTCCGCGTGACCGTCGAGGGGCGAGAAAAGTTGCCGGTCCGTGCCGGTGAGCCAGGCCTGGGAATTCAGCGCCACGATTTCCTCGAACAGGGCTGCGCGACGCAATTCATCGAGGTGCGCGACGATCTCATCCAGCAGCAGCATCGGAGCAACCCCGTGGCGCTTTCGCTTCAGCCAGGCGTCCGCGAGCACAACGGAAATCAGCAACGCCTTCTGTTCGCCCGTCGAACATTCGCGCGCGTCGCTTTGCTTGCCCACATGCATCACCTCAAGATCGGCGGTGTGCGGACCGCGATTGGTTCGGCCGGACTCTGCGTCCCGTTCCCGCGAGGCAACAAACAATTGTTGCAGTGCCGCCGCGTCCGGCGACGTGTCGCCCGGCTCGCCTGCAAGATGCAAATGCGCGCAGGGAAACGCCCCTTCGGCGCGGCGCGCGGACAGCTCGGCATTGAGACAATCGATCATTTCATGCCGCGCCGCATTGATCGCAGCACCATCCTCGGCCATGGTCTTCTCGAGCGCGTCGAGCCATCCGCCGCGCCGCATCCCTTCACGCAACAGCCGCAAGCGATCCGACGAGGCGCGCTCGTAACGCGCGGATTTACGCGCATGCGCGGGCACCAGCGCAAACACCAGCCGGTCCAGAAAGCGCCGGCGCAGTTGCGCGCCCTCGAGAAACAGCCGGTCCATGGCGGGCGTCAGCCAAAGCACCGGCACGAGCTCGGCCAGCTCTCCCGCATCCCCGGGTGCGCCATTGAGATGAAATACCCGCCTTTGGTTCGCGCCGGGCGCCGGCGCCAGATAGCCGGTGCCGATCTCCCATTCGCCATGGGGCGGGCGCGCCAGCACCGCCGATACGGTCCAGGCTTCCGCGCTTTCGCCTTGCGAGTGCTTGCGAGTCACGGACGCAAGTTTCGCTCCACGGAGTCCGCGCCCTGGCGACAGCAACGAAACCGCTTCCAGCAAATTGGTCTTGCCAATTCCATTCGGTCCGTACAGCACCACCGGAACCGGCGCCACGCAAAGTTCAGAATCGGCGTAGGAGCGAAAGTCCTTCAATCCCACGCGTGTTGCCGCCAGCGCACAGACACCCGCAAAGGGGGCGGCTTCGCACGCGTCGGCGAATGGCGAAGACAACAGCGCGTATCCCAAAAGTCTTCCTAAACCCGCATCGGCATCAGGACATAAAGCGTGCGCTTGTCCTCAGTGTCCTCGATCAGGGTGGGCGAACCAGCATCGGCCAACAGGAAGCGCACGTCCTTGCCGGTAATCTGGCCGGTGATATCGAGGAGATAGCGAGAGTTAAACCCGATCTCAATGGGTTCCGCGCTGTAGTTTGCGCCGATCTCTTCCGTCGCCGTGCCCGACTCCGGATTGACCACCGACAGGACCACTTTGTCTCCGTCGAGGTTCAGCTTTACGGCCCGCGTTTTCTCGGCTGAGATCGTGGAGACCCGGTCTACCGCCTGCGCGAAGTCTTTGGCATCCATGGTCAGGACTTTGTCATTCGCGGTCGGGATAACACGCTGATAATCCGGGAAGGTGCCGTCGATCAGTTTGGATGTGAGTTCGATTGCGCCAAAACTGAACTGGACCTTGTTCTCGGACAGCCCGATCTCGATCGCCCCATCGGCATCGTCCAGCAGCCGCCGCAGTTCTGCGACCGTCTTGCGGGGAATGATCACGCCGGGGATCTCCTGCGCCCCTTCCGGCAACTCGAGTTCAAACCGCGCCAGCCGGTGACCGTCCGTCGCCACCGCCTTCAGGGTCTCCTGATTGGCTTGCCGCGCGGCGTGCACATAGATGCCATTGAGATAGAAACGCGTCTCCTCACTGGAAATGGCAAACCGGGTTTTTTCGATCAGCATCACCAGATCGGCGCCGCTCAGGCGAAATCGGTGCGGCAGGTTTCCCGTGGCCATCTGCGGGAAATCCTCGTGGGGAAGGCCCGACAGCTCGAACCGGATGCTTCCCGCCGAAACGGACAACCGCCCCCCGTCTCCCCCCAGGGTTTCCACCTGGACCTGGGACCCGTCCGGCATCTTGCGCACGATGTCGTACAGCATGTGAGCCGGCGCGGTGGCCGTTCCAGCCCGCAGCACATCACTGTGCAGCGACTCGACGATTTGGATATCGAGATCCGTCGCGGTCAGCCGCAGCCCGCTTTTGACCGCTTCGATCAGCACATTGGACAGAATGGGAATGGTGTTCCGGCGCTCCACGACGCTTTGGACGTGGCCGAGAGATTTCAGGAATGCGCTTCGTTCGATGTTGATTTTCATGCGGCCTGCGGTCCGAATTTGTCACGGAGACCGCCTTTGGGCGCCGGCAAAAAATGCCTGAGCCCAAAAGGCGATTCCCGATTCCGGAGCATAACCTGTCTTGCGCCCGCAAGCGACTCGAACCGCCCGGCTGCCGCGAAGACCAACCTTGCTATGCGTGTGCCCGCGGTCCCAGCACCTTGCGCAGGAATTCGACTTCCTGCTGAACGACTGGATCGGTGCGGCACAACTCTTCGATCCTGCGGCAGGCGTGGAGCACAGTGGTGTGGTCCCGTCCGCCAAACCGCCGCCCGATGTCGGGTAGCGAACGGGACGTCAGTTCGCGGGCCAGAAACATCGCGACCTGCCGGGGTCTCGCCACTCTTCGCACCCGCCGCGGCGAATGCAACTCGCGCAGGTCCAGCTTGTAATATTCAGCCGTCTTGCGCTGAATCTCCTCAATAGTGGTGCGCCTGTCTGCCGCCGATCCCCGGCTGCCAATCCATTCCTCGGCGATTTCCGCCGTTACCGGTTTGCCGGTCAGATCGGCATAGGTCGCGAGCTTCAGGAGCAGTCCAACCAACTCGCGCGGCGTCGCATCCACTTCCTCCGCCAGGAGTTGCAGCACGGAATCCGGGAGTTTAGCGCGGGGCAGCTTGCGTTCCAGTTCACAAGCTTTCGCCCTCAGGATCGCCAGTCGTGTCGGGCCGTCCGGTCGCGCTATCACGATCGCAAGCGCGCCCTTAAGCCGCGAGCGAATATCCTCGGTCAGGCCGTCCAGCCCGGATGGCGGCCGGTCGGCGGCAATCACCACCTTGCGCTTCAGTTCGGTGAATGCGTTCACGGTATGCAGCAATTCGCTCACGGTCGCTTTCCCGCAAATGTGCTGCAGATCGTCGATCAGCAGAATGTCGGCCGCGCGCAGCTCCTCCTTGAACGTCAGTGTTTCCTGGCTGCGCACGGCGGAAACGAAGCGCCGCATGAAGTCTTCCGCGCCCAGGAACAGCGCGCGTGCGCGATGCTGCTGCCGCACCTCCAGTGCAATCGCATTCAGCAAATGCGTTTTGCCGTGCCCAAATCCTCCGTGGATGAACAGCAGGCCAGGACTGCTTTCCCCACCCTGCGCCAGACGTTGCGCCACTTTGAACGCGAATTCATTGCACGGTCCGACCAGGAAACTGCTGAAACTCTGGGCAGGATCCGGCACACGGTCCCACATGCCCGTCAGGGCAGCGCCTGTGGCTTTTGCTCCCGGATATGCACCCGGCACTCCGGCGACAGGCCTCGGTACGCCAAATCCGGTCAGGGTTCTGGCCGTTAGCGAACGCCCGTCCCCGGCGGTCACGACAATCTCCACCGCGCAAAAGTCCGCCGATATCACCCCAAACGCCTTGTCGATCAGCTCACCGTAATGCGACGCCGTGTAGTCGCGCACCAGGCGGCTGGGCGACGAAAGCCGTACCACCCCATCCGCCGCGGCGATCAGCGACAAAGGCGCGATCCAGCTGTCGAACACGCCCTGCCCGAGTTCCATCCTCAGACGATCCCGCACTGCCATCCATGCGTCGGTCCATGAAGGCTCCGGCACATGCTGCGCTGTCATTTCCAACATTCCCAATTTCTTTTCCGGATTTCTCCGGCCCCCTGTTGGAGTGATTGAACGAACTTGAAATCAGCTTTGGACCCACGGAAGGCCGGACGCCTTCCAACCTTCCGTGCG
The DNA here is from genome assembly GCA_025450355.1 of Micropepsaceae bacterium. Taxonomy (GTDB): domain Bacteria; phylum Pseudomonadota; class Alphaproteobacteria; order Micropepsales; family Micropepsaceae; genus CAIYRG01. The sequence continues at coordinate 465 of JANWHR010000158.1, read as the reverse complement.
CCCCCGGTGATGATCCGGATCGAGCCCTCCCTCGAACCCTTCCGAAATATTGAAGCAGGGGCCATAGCCGGCTTTGGTCATGGCGATTGCCGCGGCCCGCGAGCGGGCGCCAGAGCGGCACAGGAAAAACAGCGGTGCCCCGGGCTGCCAGGACGAGCGCTTCAGCGCCCCGATCGCGTCCTGAAGGAACTCCGGATTTGGTTCGGAGGGGAAACGCTGCCATTCGCAAAACAGGGCATCACGGCCCAATGGCGCGAGATTGGGCACGCCGACGAAATTCCATTCCGCGCCGGTGCGCACATCGATCAGCTGCGCAGCATCGTTCTGCGACAGCCGGTTCCAAGTCTCGCGGGGCGAGAGGTCGCCCGCATAAGGAGCGCCGGAAGCGGCGCCTTCGTTGCGAACTTGTCCGGCCATGAATGAATCTCCGCGAAAATAAAAATCCGCCGTGGACCGAAAGGCCCG
>JANWHR010000157.1 GCA_025450355.1 Micropepsaceae bacterium | reverse complement strand
GCGCCGCGGTGTCCATTACCGCGCAAGACGCATCCTGCGATTCCCGCACGATGGTTGAATAGCCGGTACGAAACAGGGAATTCTGCATCTCCTGGACAATGCCGGAGAGGCTGGATTTGATGATCTCCAGTTCCACCGCGCCAGGGGTCAGGGACGGATCGCGCCTCATCTCAAGCATTCCCGGCAGTGATGATCAGATTCCTGAATTCATCGACACGGACTGTCTGACCCGGCGGGATCACGGTGGTCGCGTCCAGCTGATCGACAATGGCGGGACCGGTGAAAAAATGGCCGACATCCAGCAATTCGCGCTGATAGACCGGGCAGTCCAGCATCACGCCGGCAAAGCAGACGCGGCGGATTTGCCGCCGTGCATCGCTGAGCGCACGCCCTTCGTTCCGGAATGCCGGAAATGGTACCGGGGGAAGACGGCCGGTGCCGCAAATTCGGAAGGAGACGATTTCAACCGTTTCATCGGGCGCCATATGGCCGAACAGGCGGCGGTGCTCGTCGTCGAACTTCTCGCGCAAGCGCACGATGCCAGCGCGTTCAAGCGCGCCCACGCACGGAACCGTCAGCTCGTATCCCTGTCCGGCATAGCGCAAATCCAGTGAGCGTTCGAGCGAGATGCGGGAAGACGGGAATCCTTCGTCGCGCAAATCCCGCATGGCATGGCTCTCCAGCTCGCCAAACGCGCTCTGGAACTCTTCGGGTGCGATCCGGTCCAGGGCGACCATCCGTGAACGGATATAATCATGCCGCACATCGGACATCAGCAGACCCATCGCCGAATGAACACCGGGATAGAGCGGCACGACGACACCCGCCATTCCCAGTTCCGCGGCGAGGGAGCCCGCGTGCAAAGGACCGGCGCCGCCAAATGCGAGCAGATGGAATTCGCGCGGATCATGACCGCGCATGGTGGAGATCGACTTGATCGCCTCCTGCATTTTCACGTTGATCACGCGGATGACTCCCTCGGCGGCCTCCAGCGTGCTCAATCCCAGTTTTTGCGCCACCTGCGATTCGATGGCGCGTTGCGCGGCGGCGGGATGCAGCCTCATCTGTCCGCCGAGGAAATTGCTTTCTCCGAGATAGCCGAGCACGAGATTGCAATCCGTGATCGTGGGCTCCGTTCCCCCGCGCCCATAACAGGCCGGGCCCGGAACCGCGCCCGCACTGTCCGGTCCGACCACAAGCTGACCGAAGCGATCTACGCGGGCGAGCGTGCCGCCACCGGCACTGACGGTGTGGATGTCGAGCATCGGGAGAGAAATGTCGCGCCCGTCGATTTTTCCGCGATGCTGCAGCGCAGGGACGCCGTTGCGGATCAGCGCCACGTCGCAGGAAGTGCCGCCCATGTCGAAAGTCACCAGATTCTGCAGGCCCGTGGCCCGCGAGACCTGTACGCTCGCAGTGACACCGCCGGCAGGGCCAGACAGCACGGTGGCAACGGAATGTGTTGCGCTGGTGGAAAAATTCGCCATGCCGCCATTGGACTGCATGACATATTTTTGCGGCGTATCAATTCCGGCGTCTGACAGGCGGCTGTCGAGACTGCCGATGTAATGGGCGAGAATCGGCTGAAGACAGGCGTTAATCACCGTGGTCGAGAGGCGGTAATACTCACGGATCTGCGGCAGGATTTCGGATGACAGGGAGACGGCGCAGTTCGGGATTTCCTGCGCGATGATCGCGCGCGCGCGCTGCTCATGCTCGGGCCGCAAAAAGGAGAACAGCAGGCACACGGCCATGGCTTGCGGGGAATGACGGGCAAGCTGGCGTATCGTTGATCTCAGCGCCGCTTCATCGAGCGGCTGCAGGACCTCGCCCGACGCGCCGACACGCTCGGCCACCTCTCCGGTCAGCAGCGGCGGCACAAGCGGTGCGGGACGTTCGTAAAAAATGTCGAAAATCGCTGATCCGTGCGGGCGGCATTGTTCGGCGACTTCATAAATTCCACGAAACCCTTTGGTCACCAGAAGCGCGGTGCGCGCCCCTTTGCCTTCCAGCAGCGCGTTGGTGCCGACGGTCGTGCCATGACAGAAATAGCCAACGTCCGAAGCCGGCACTCCCTTGCCCAGCAGCAATCCGATCCCGGCGAGAATGGCCCGCGATGGGTCATCCGGCGTGGACGGCACTTTAGCGATCGAGATTTGCCGCAACTCTTCGTCGAAATAGACGAAGTCAGAGAATGTCCCTCCGGTATCGACGGTTACGCGGAAGCTCATCTGCAATTCTGCACCGGCACGCTCCCCGGTTTAGCGTGACCCCATGCTCGCAACAAGCCACGGCTTTGCAGTTGCGCAAACGAAGTCGTGATGCGGCCTGGTGCCGCTACGTCCGGCCGCCGGATCGAAAGGCGGCAAAAATGTGCTAATGCGGCGGCGGGCTTCCGATTGGAGCAGGCGCTTGAACCCGGTGCTTTGGTACGTTCTGTGGTTGGCCATCGCCATGACGCTTTTTTTTGTCGTGGGCGGAATGTTCGTCCAGGACATGGGCCGCTTCCTTCGTGGAGAGCCCCTGCGCATTCCGTTCGTGGGTGAAGCTCAACCAGGCGATCTCACCTATCCGCTGGCGCTGATGGAGCTTTTCGGGCCTTACGTCACCGTCGCTGCGGTGACCGCGTTTTTTGTCGCTTCTGCGGTGTACCTGACGGCCTTTGCCGGCTAGCCCGCTTACGCCGCGGCCTCCGCGACATCGATATAGACGCCCTCCATATCGGTGAAATGGTGGTCGCCGAAGGGGCACTGTTTGAACAGCTTCAGCCGTGCTTCACCTTCACTGCCGTAGCCAAGCGCGCGCCCACGCAGATGCGGGTTTTCGCCGATCAGATATTCGAGGTCGCGCTTGACCGCATCGACGCTTTCCACGCGAAACCCGATATGGTCGAGTCCCAGTCGCGCAGGATCCATTCCGTAATAATCGGACAGTTTCCATTGCAGCACGGCGAGCGTTACGCGGCCGTCGGTCAGATAAAAATTGCCGTCGCTCGGCCGGTTCAACAGCGCAAGGCCAAAGACCTCCGCGTAAAACTGGGCGCAGCGTTCGGCATGGCGGGTGCGCAGCGCAATATGACCGATCGTGCGCGCACGCGCCTCTTCGCCGGTATTTTCGGCATAGACGTCCTTTTGGAAGCCGATGTTGCGCTGTGACAAATCGAAAATATTGCTGTCGGGATCGTGCGTGCTGTAGGCGGCATAGGGCCGGATCGGTGGCCGCTTCAGCGCCGAAAGCTCCGGGTCGAACTTTTGAATCCGGGCTATCGTGTCCTCGATGTCATCCACCTCCCTCCCGAAATGATCGAGCCCTGCTGTTCGGCCGTCGCGCCGCGGAATATGCGTCATCCCGACATAACCATCGCCCAGGGAAGTCGCGCGCGATGGCGGCAGCGTCTTCCTGCCGGGCCGCATCCCGAACAGCGATTCGTAGAAACGGGCGTTCACGGCGTAATAGTCGCTGGTGATCGCAACGTGATTGATGCGCGCGGACATTTGACCCTCCGGTTGAACGGCTGATTGTGGCGCAATCGCCGCATCTTGTCAGCGGCCGATCCGTATTTGACGCCTCCGCCTTGTCGTGCGATGGCAAAACAGCGCATTTTTGGCGAGGTAAAGATGGCTGGCAAGACCTTTTCGGCAACCCTGTCCGCCGGCGACGATGCGCCCGTTTCCGCGACAATTACCGTGGAAAACCTGATCATTGCAGGCTGGACCGGGCGCGATACAGCCGCCGTCGAACACCACATTCGCGAGTTGGAAGCGATCGGCGTCAAACGACCGGCTTCGGTTCCGGTTTTCTACCGCGTGTCGGCCGCCCGCCTGACGACCGCATCTTCCATTCAGGTGCTAGGCGAACATTCGAGCGGCGAAGTGGAATTCGTGCTTCTCCAGTGGCAGGGGCAGCTGTGGGCCGGCACGGGTTCAGACCACACGGACCGCGAGGCGGAAACCCATGGCATCGCGCTCTCAAAGCAGATGTGCGATAAGCCGTTGGCTCCCGCGTTCTGGGCTTTTGCTGATGTCGCCGCCCATTGGGACCGGCTGATCCTGAGGTCTTACGCGACCAGCGATGGCCATCGGGCGCTGTACCAGGAAGGCGCCGTCAGCGCGATCCTTCACCCCGAAGAGCTGATTGCGCATATCGGCCGCACACTTCCGGAACGAACCATGATGTTCTGCGGTACGCTGGCGGCCCATGGCGGCGTGAGACCTGCCGACCGCTTTGATTTCGAACTGGAAGATCCCGTGCGCAAGAAAAAGATCGCGCACGGCACTGATGTTTTCACTCTACCGGTGGCGGGCTGAAGGGGGGACCGCATGGCCATGAACAAACCTCACATCGAATTTCTTGCACTCGACATGAAATCCGGCTGGGCGACCCCGGAGGGTTACCCGGAAGGAATCAAGCAGAAGATTCTCGCGAGCGACATCGACGAATTCAGAAAGTCCGGCAGCCGCACACGCCTGCTTCGATTCGAGGCCGGAGTGTTTACCGCCGCACCCTTCGTGCACGACCATTGGGAAGAGGTTTATCTGCTTTCCGGCGATCTCACGGTTGGCAATGATGCGCAGGGAAACGGCGGCGAACCATTCCTCAGTCCCACCTATGCCTGCCGGCCGCCCGGCGTTCACCACGGTCCGTTCAAATCGGAAAAGGGCTGCTTGCTGTTTGAAATCCACTATTACGACGAAAGCAGGATGCAGCGGGCATGAGCCGCCGGATCAAGCTGGCCATCCCCGACCTGATTTCGAATTCCTATTTTCCGGCCGTGGCGGCGGTCGAGCTCGGATTCTTTCGCGAAGAAGGGATCGATGCGTCGGTCGAGTTGGTCTTTCCGGTGGATAAGGCCTATGCGGCCATGCGGGACGGAGCGGTGGATTTCGTCGGGGGATCGGCACATTCCGCGCTGTCGGCCTTTCCGGAATGGCGGGGCGTGAAGCTTCTGTGTGCGCAGGGACAGGGGATGTACTGGTTTCTGGTGATGCACTCGCGCCTGAATTGCCGGCGCGGCGATGTGAACTGCGTCAAGGGCCGGAGCATCGGCGCGGCGCCCTGGGTCGATCTCGGCCTGCGGCAGTTGCTGCGCGCGGCGGGCATTGTCGAGGTCCGGGATGATGTGCGGATTGCCCCGGTGCCTGGCGCGCAGGGTGCCGGGGTAAATTTCGGCGTGACCGCGGCGCGGGCTCTGGAAGCGCAAAAGATCGACGGCTTCTGGGCCAATGGCATGGGCGCCGAGGTCGCCGTGCGCAGCGGCACCGGCACCGTCGTGCTGGACGTCCGGCGTGGCGATGGGCCGAAAGAATGCTTCAACTACACGATGGCTTCGCTGGCGGCGACGACACGCCTGATCGAAACCGAACCGGAAATCGCGACGGCGGCGGTGCGCGCACTTGTCAAAACACAGAAAGCTTTGCGTGCGGATCCATCGCGGGCCAGAGCGGTTGGAGACAGGCTTTTCCCGCCCGCTGAAGCGCCCCTGATCGTGCCATTGATTGCACGCGACCTGCCCTGGTACGACGCGGCAATTTCGCCGGAATTTGTTTCCGGAATGAATCAGTTCTCGCGCGACGTGGGAATACTCAAAGGCAACCCCGATTACACCGACGTTGTTGCGACGCAGTTCCGTGACGTCTGGAACGGCTAGTTACGGCGCCCCCAGCCAGTGCACGCTGAAGAGGCGTTCCGGATCGCACCAAACGTGACGCGGACTGAATCCCGCAGATGCTGCCAGTGCCTGAAACTCCCCTACCGTATATTTGTACGAATATTCGGTAATCACTGTTTCACCTTCTGCAAAAGTGATTGCGTTGCCGGAAATCGCAGCGAGTTGCGCCTTCCTGCTGACCAGATGCATTTCGATGCGATGTTCCCGCGCGTTGTAGAATGCATAATGTGAAAAGCCCGTGAGATCAAAATAGGCGTTCAACTCACGATTGGCGCGCGCAAGCAGATTGCAATTGAATGCCGCGGTTATCCCCGCCGCGTCGTTATATGCAGCGTGCAATATCGCGGGATCCTTGACAAGATCGACGCCGATCAGAAGAGCGCCGCCGTGCAAGATGCCGGCCAGGCCCACAAGGAATTGGCGTGCCCCTGCAGGAGTGAAGTTACCGATCGTGGAACCCGGAAAAAACCCGATACGGCGGTGATCCGAGCGTGTGGGCCAGGGCAAGGGCGAGGCGAAATCGCCGACAGTTGGATAAATTCGCAGTTCGGGATAATGACGCGCCAACCGTTTGACTGCGGTTCTGAGCCAGGTTTCCGCAATATCGACCGGAATGTATGCACGCGGCCGGTCCATTGCGTCGAGCAGGATACGGATTTTCTCGCCACAGCCCGCGCCAAATTCCATGATTTCGACGCCGGCGCCACCAAGCGCCGCGATTTCTGCCGCGTGCGCGCGCAGCAAAGAAGTTTCCGTGCGCGCCGGGTAATATTCCGGAAGCATGCAAATCTGGTCAAATAGCCGGGCGCCGGCTTCGTCGTACAAATACTTGCACGGGATTGACTTCGGCGCCGTACGGAGGCCTTCGAGCAGGGCGTCCGTGAAATCCTCAGTGGCAGAATCGATCATCGTAGCAGTGCGTTTCGCCGCAGATTTCAAGCATCCTCCGCGAGCCGGATTCCGGAAAATTGCCAGCGCGCCGAGGGGGGGAAAAAATTGCGGTAACTCGCCCGAATGTGCGCGGCAGGCGTAACGCAGGACCCACCGCGGAGCACCATCTGGCTACACATAAATTTGCCGTTGTATTCGGATGCAATGCCGTCCCACGGTTTGAATCCCGGATAGGGCTCGTAGGCCGAACGGGTCCACTCCCAGGCATCGCCGAAGAATTGCCGTTCGCCTTCATCCGCAGCGCGGGGATGACACCGGGTCAAGTCGAGCAGATTGCCCTCGACTGGCTCATTCGCGGTGGCTGCTTCCCATTCGAATTCCGTCGGCAGGCGCTTTCCGCGCCAGCGGGCATAGGCGTCCGCCTCATAGAAACTGACATGAACGACCGGTTCAGCGGCCCGGAGTGGACTGACGCCATGCAATGTGAAAATCTGCCATTCGCCCTCTTGCCCGATCCAATAGAGCGGGCAGTGAACGGCCTGCGACTGAACGAAGTTCCAGCCGTCGGACAGCCATAATTCAGGACGACGGTACCCGCCATCCCGAATGAATGCCAGATACTCTCCGCATGTCACAAGCCGCGTCGCAAGTCTGAAGGGAGCCAGCACAACAGGATGACGTGGCTGCTCATTGTCAAAGGCGAAGCCGGCGCCGGCACTGCCGATCCGGTAAATACCGCCTGAATAATGAAGCCATGAGAGCGCCGCGGATTCAACAGCCGGCGCATCGTCAGCTTTGGCATATTGCGGAAAGAGCGGATTGAGTCCAAACGCGTGCTTGATATCCGTCAGGATCAATTCCTGATGCTGCTGCTCATGTTGCAGTCCAAGTTCAACAATCCAGGCCACGCCGGGCGCAGGAGTTGCATCGAGCAACCGGTACATTGCTTTGTCAACATGACGGCGATAGCGCAGGATTTCGCCGCCTGACGGCCTGGTCAGCAGACCGCGTTGCTGTCGCGCATGCCGGCTTCCGAACACTTCGTAATACGAATTGAACAGGTAATGATAACGCCGGTCATAGGCGTCGTAATGCGCTGCATGGCGCATCAGCACGAGCGTTTCGAAGAACCACGTAACGTGGGCGAGGTGCCACTTCGTGGGGCTGGCATCCGGCATTGATTGGACGCATTGATCCTCGCGGCTGAGTGGAGCAGCAAGCGCCTCGCTCAGAGTGCGGATGTTCCCGTAACGCTGCCGCAGATTCAACCGGGACCGCGGTTCAGCCATTTCGGGACCATGGACCATTGGCGCAGGTCTATGATGTTTCAGGTTCGTGCTTTGGCGCGAGCCGGCGCCAGGTCCGGCCATCGCGCTGGAGCAGTTTGTCTGCTTCGGCAGGGCCTTCCGATCCCGCAGCATAAACCGGTAGTTTGTCCCTGCCCGGCGTGCTCCAGTCATCAAGGACCGGCTGGATGATGCGCCACGCAGATTCGATATTGTCGGCACGCTGGAAGAGGCTCGCGTCCGCGATCATGCAATCGTAAAGCAGCGTTTCATATCCCGTGCTCGCCTGAGTTTTGAAATATTGACCGTAGTTGAATTTCATTTCGACGGCACCGATGCGCATGACCGGACCGGGAACCTTGGCATTAAAGCGAAGATTGGCCCCCTCATCCGGCTGAATCATCAGCGCCAGATCATTTGGCGTGAGCTGCTCGACCGGCGTGTCCTGGAAAAGAGTAAACGGCGCGTGCTTGAACCGCACGATGACTTCGCTTTTTTTCACGGCGAGCGCCTTTCCTGTCCGCAAATAAAAAGGCACACCTGCCCAGCGCCAATTCTCGATCATCAGGCGCAACGCCACGTAAGTCTCGGTGGAGGTTACGGGGCTGACGTGCGGCTCCTGCCAATACGCGCGAAAAGCTTGGCCGTTCACATTTCCCGTCGAATACTGCGCGCGCACGACGTCTGATTTTACGGATTCGGGTGTCATGCTGCGGATCGATTCCAGCACCTTTCCCTTTTCATTGCGAGTTGCGTTCGCCTCAAAACACGCCGGTGGTTCCATCGCGACCAGGGTCAAAAGCTGAAACAGATGGTTGGGAACCATGTCGCGGAGCGCGCCCGTTGCGTCGTAAAAACTGCCGCGCTTTTCCACGCCAATCGACTCCGCCACGGTGATCTGCACATGATCGATGTGATTGCGATTCCAGATCGGCTCGAGCAAACCATTGGCGAAGCGCAGAACCATGATGTTCTGCACCGTCTCCTTGCCCAGGTAATGGTCGATCCGGAAAATCTGGTCTTCCTGGAAGTGCTGCCACAAAACGCGATTGAGTTCCCGCGCCGATGGCAGATCCGTGCCGAACGGCTTTTCGATCACGATTCTCCGCCAGTGTCCCGGAGTCTCGTTCACCAGCCCGGCGGCGCCGAGCCGCTTCGCGACATTTTCGAACGCAGCGGCAGGGATGGCGAAATAAAAAAGATAATTGCCAGCCGTTCCCGATGTGCCGTCGATCTCCTTGAGCAATGCCGACAGACGTTCATAAGTTTGCGGATTGTCGAGATCACCTGGAAGATAGCGGATGCGCGATGCCAACCAGTCCCAGGCAGAACCGTCGAGCGGTTCTTCTGCGATTTGCTGAAGCGACGCGTGCAGCGCCTCGCGGAATGCTTCGGACGTCTCGTTGGTGCGTGCAACGCCGGCGATTGCGAAGGCTTCGGGCAGCAGCCCCGCGCGTTTCAGATGATACAGTGAGGGAATGAGCAGGCGCTTCGTGAGATCGCCGGAAGCGCCGAAAATAACCAGAATACATGGCCCGGCAGGATTTAGCTTCTGTTCATCCGTCATGTTTTGGCTCGATATGCCCGCCGAACTCATGCCGCATGGCTGAAAGCAGCTTGTCCGCAAACAGCGCTTCGCCGCGCGAACGCAACCTTGCGTAAAGGGCCGACGACAGCACATCGGCCGGCACGCCGGTTTCGATCGCGCTCATGAGCGTCCAGCGTCCTTCTCCGGAATCTTCGACATAGCCGGTAAAGCGCGAGAGCTCCGGATCCTCCGCGAGAGCCGAAGCGGTCAGGTCAAGCAGCCAGGATGAAATCACGCTGCCACGGCGCCACAATTCGGCGATTTCGGGAAGGTCGAGCCGGTAGCGTTCTTCCTCATGCGCGGCCGACGTGGCATGGCGAAGAATGTCAAAGCCTTCGGCATAGGCTTCCATCAAGCCATATTCGATTCCGTTGTGGATCATCTTCACGAAATGACCAGCCCCGGCGGGCCCGCAATGCAGATAGCCGAGCTCCGCGGTGCCACCGGGCGCACGTCCCTCCGCCGGCGGAATTCCGGACTTGCCCGGCGCCAGCGCGGCAAAGACCGGATCAAGATGTTGGACCGGTCCGTGCTCACCGCCGATCATCAGGCAGTAGCCGCGCTCCAGCCCCCAAACGCCACCGCTCGTGCCCGCATCAACGAAATGGATGCCTTTCTGCTGCAACATCTGCGCGCGGCGGATGTCATCACGGTAATAGGAATTTCCGCCATCGATCACGATATCGCCGGACTGTAACAGGCCGGAGAGCTCGTGGATGGTTCTTTCGGTAATCTCGCCCGCCGGCAGCATGACCCACAGCGCCCTTGGCTGCTGTAACTGAAGCACCAGATTGCGCAGATCACTTGCGCCAGCAGCCCCTTCTTTGGCCAATTCGCCGACCGCGGCGGCTTTGGTGTCGAAGACAACGCAGCTATGGCCGTGTGCCATCAGCCGGCGGGCGATGTTGCCGCCCATGCGTCCCAAACCAATGATCCCAAGCTGCATTTCGGACCTCGCCAACTCAGCCCAAAGCTTCAGAAATTGCCTGCTCCAGAATCTGCAAACCCCTGGCTGCGTCCTGGCGGAAATGGACACGCAAGGCGCGGCGCCCGCGCTCCAGCAGCACTTCGAAATCGCCCTGGGCCGTTGCGTCGATCACCCTGCCGAAACTGTAGGATTGTCCAGGCACATTCACGTCGCGCGCGTGCTCACCCGTGATCTCGACACCCAGGCCTGTGTTCGGACCACCCTTATAGGCCTGGCCAGTGGAGTGCAGAAAGCGCGGTCCGATTTCCGCGCAGGTTGCAAGATGCTTCCGGTCGCGGATTTTGCGCCGGATTCGCTGGAGTGAATCCAAAATTTCGGGCGTCGGCTCGAGATAAGCGAGAAGCGCACAATAATCATCGGGCTGCGCGCCCGCGAAAAAGGACCGCAGGGCGGACGCAAGCGAATCCCGCTTGAGAGATGTACCACCCGGGCCGGCAAACAACTGAACCGGTCCGGCATCCACAACTGCCGTTAGGGGCGAGCCGGCGGCGTTACCCGCCTGCATCAGCGCGCGCGTTTTGACCTTGCTCGCTTCCACATCAGGCTGATTGAAAGGATTGATCCCGATGACCGAACCGGCCACGGCGGTCGCCAACTCCCAACGGAAGAATTCCTGCCCGAGATCGTAAATGCCGCCGATTGCGAACCTCAGGACCGGCTGGCCCGCGCCTTCGAGCGCGGCCATGGCGCGATCCTGTTCGCCATCGAAATCACGGTCGAGGCGCAAATAGACGAAGATCCTGTCACGGCCGTACACGTCCGGCGCGCCCAGGGGTTCGCCATCCACCGGAATAAAGCCCCTGCCCTCCTTTCCTGTCGACTCAGCGATCAGTTGTTCCAGCCACCCGCCAAATGCGGCGATTTGGGGCGAAGCCACAATCGTGACCTTGTTGCGGCCACGCATCGCAAGGGCGCCCAGTGCAGCGCCCAACAAAACGCCAGGATTTTGTTCGGCCGGCACGTTGGCGCTACAGGACCGCACCATCTTTTCCGTGGATCGGAGCAGCGCCGCGACATCCACGCCCATGATCGCAGCGGGTACAAGCCCAAAGACGGAGAGCACTGAATACCTTCCGCCGATTTGCGGATTGCCCAAGAATGTGTGGCGGAATCCCTGCTCCTGCGCCGCACGAACCAGACTCGAGCCGGGATCGGAGATGGCGAGAAAGCGTGAAGCCGCTTTTTCCCGGATCAACGACTGGACCCGATCGAGAAAGTAATCCCGCAGGATATTGGGTTCGAGCGTCGTTCCCGATTTGCTGGAAACGATGAACGCCGTCCTGGACAGATCGATCGCCGATTCCAGACTCCGGATTGCCTCCGGATTGGTTGAATCGAGAATATGTAGCCGGGGCCAATCCCGCTGTGCTTCGAAGACACGGGCGAACACTTCCGCGCCCAGACTCGAGCCGCCCATGCCGAGCAGCACCGCGTCTTTGACGCCCTGCTTCCGAAGGTCTGCCGCAACCTCGCCAATTTCGGGCAGTTGCGCTTTGCTGTCAGTGCTCGCATCCAACCAGCCGAGCCATTTGCTCTCGTCCGCACCGGTCCAAAGCGATGCATCGGCGTTCCACAGGCGGCGAATTTTCCCGCCCTTGCGCCAGTCATCGAGCACCCGCTGCACAGCCTGAGCGGAATCCCCGTCCAGCTTCGCGGAATAACGATTGAGCGCGCTTCCAAGCGTCTGAATCCGCCGCTCTTGCACTCCGGCCAGAAGCTCATCAAAAGAATCAGCAAATGACTGCACACCGTCGCTGGTGAGTTTTGTGGTGACTGCGTCGAGCGAAATTCCGGAACGCTCCAATTCATCCAGCATTCGCTGCGCGTCCGGAACGTTCTGCTAAAGCGTCTGCACCGCTTTGCCATGATCGCGGAATGCCTCGATGGTTTCCTGCGGCATCGTGTTGACCGTGTCTGGGCCGATCAACTCCTCGATATAGAGCACATCGCGATAGGCGGGATTCTTCGTACTCGTGCTTGCCCACAAGAGTCTCTGCACACGCGCGCCGCGTTCGGCCAGACGCTGCCAGCGCGGCCCGGAGAACAATTGCCTGTAGTCCTGATACGCAAGCTTCGCGTTGGCGATTGCAATCTTCCCGCGCAGTTCCGAAATGCGCGATGGGCGTCCGGCATCTTCCTTGATCTTTTGCTCGATCAGTTTATCGACCGCCGTATCGATCCGGCTGACGAAAAAACTTGCGACACTGGCGAGGCGACGGGGATCGCCACCTGCTGCGGTGAACTGTTCGAGCGCCGCGAGCCAGGCTTCGGCGACCTGACGATAAACCTGCCGGCCAAACAGAAGCGTGATATTGACGTTGATTCCCTCGGCCAAAAGCTGCCGGATCGCGGGAAGTCCCGCCTGCGTCCCCGGCACTTTGATCATGATGTTCGGGCGGGCGACTTCCTTCCAGAGCCGGCGTGCTTCCACGATCGTCGCATTGGTGTCGAGCGCAAGGTAGGGCGATACTTCCAGGCTGACAAAGCCGTCTGCTCCACCCAGGCTGCTGTACAACGGCAACAAGACATCGGCTGCACTTCGGATATCCTCGACTGCGACGCGCTCATACAATTCCATGGCGTCACAATCGGATTGCGCGAGCACGGAATCGATCGATTGATCATAATCCGTGCCCGAGGTGATGGCTTTCCGGAAGATCGTCGGATTTGAGGTAATTCCCGACAGACCATCTTCGTCCACCAGACGCTTGAGGCTGCCGTCGGCAATGAACCGCCGCGCCAGAAAATCGAGCCAGAAAGATTGACCGCAGTCATGCAATTTCTGCAACGGATTCACATCAACCACCCTTGTTGCGCGCAAGCTGCTCCTTCGCCGTGTCAACAATATGATCGACGGTGAAGTGGAAGTGACGGTACACGTCCTGATAGGGGCCCGAGGCGCCGAAACTGTTCATCGCGATGCGCGCGCCATCTGGCCCGACATAGCGATCCCAGCCGACCGGAGATGCGGCCTCCACGGAAACGCGGGCGCGGATACCGGGTGGCAGGACCTCATCGCGATAGCTCTCGTCCTGTTCCTCGAACAATTCCCAACTTGGCATGCTGACCACACGGGCGCGAATTCGACCACTTGCCAGCATCTCACGGGCGGCGAGGCAAAGCGCAATCTCGCTTCCGGTCCCAATGAGAATCACATCGGGCGCGCCATTCGCGCTATCTGCGAGCACGTAGGCGCCGCGGGACAGGCCCGATGCCGGCGCATAGAGCTTGCGGTCGAGCACCGGCAGGGTTTGGCGGCTGAAACTGAATGCCGTGGGACGTTTTGAGCCGATCGCAAAGCGCCAGGCCTCCCGCACCTCGTTGGCATCGCAGGGCCGGATGGTGACAAGTCCCGGTATGGCGCGCAGCCCGACGAGCTGCTCAACGGGCTGATGCGTTGGGCCGTCTTCGCCAAGCCCAATCGAGTCGTGGGTGAAGATATAGATGACCGGCAAGCCCATCATGGCGGCAAGCCGGATGGAGGGGCGCATGTAATCGGAGAAAATGAGAAAGGTGGCGCAATACGGTCGCAGATGGCAGAGCGCAATTCCGTTTGTGATCGCGCCCATTCCGTGTTCACGCACGCCAAAGTGCAGATTGCGCCCGGATTGCTCGCGCTCGAAATCACCGCCGTTGGCAATCAGCGTTTTTGTTGACGGGGCGAGGTCGCCGGAACCACCGAGCAGCCACGGATAATGGGGTGCAATCGCATTCAGGATTTTACCGGATGCCTCGCGGGTGGCCATTCCTTTGGCGTCGGCGGGAAATTCGGGCAGCGACTCATCCCAGCCGGCCGGAATCTCCCCCGCTTGCATCTGATCGAGTTCGCGCGCGAGATCGGGATAAATCTGCCTGTATTTGTTCAATCCGCGATTCCAGTCCGCACTGAGCCTACGTCCGCGTTCGCCGAGCTTCGCGTCAAAACCTTCACGCGCTCCCTCCGGCACGAGAAATTTTGCGTCTTCGGGCCAGCCATAGAAGCGCTTTGCCAGTTTCACTTCCGATTCGCCCAGTGGTTCACCATGGGCGGAGGCGCTGTCGTGCTTGTGAGGTGCGCCATAAGCGATATGGCTGTCGATAACGATCAACCACGGCGCGCTGCGATCCTGCCTGAATCGCTGGAGAGCGGTTGCGATGGCATCGCAATCGTTCGCGTCCCGGAGGTGCTCCACGTGCCAACCGTAGGCACGGAACCGGGCGCCGACATCTTCGCTGAACGCGAGCGACGTACTGCCTTCGATGCTGATGCTGTTGTTGTCGTACATCCAGCAGAGATTGCCGAGCCTCAAATGCCCGGCGATCGATGCGGCCTCGGATGAGACGCCTTCCATCATATCGCCGTCGCTACACAACGCGTAGACGTCGTAATCGAAGGCGGTGAATTCGGGCCGGTTATAGCGCTGGCCGAGGAATCGGGCCGCGATGGCCATTCCCACGCTGTTGCCGCAGCCCTGTCCCAGCGGCCCCGTTGTGGTTTCGATCCCCGCCGCGTGCCGGTATTCCGGATGGCCGGCGCACGGACTGCCGACCTGGCGGAAGTGGCGAATATCGTCCAGCGTGATGGCGGGGCGGCCCTGTGAATCTTTGACGCCTGCAAGGTGTAGCACGGAATAAAGCAGCATGGAGGCGTGCCCTGCCGACAGGACGAAGCGGTCGCGATCTGGCCAGGCAACATTACCCGGATCGTAACGCAGTGCCTGTTGCCACAGCGTGTAGATCACGGGCGCTAACGCCATCGGTGTGCCGGGATGTCCTGATTGCGCCGCCTCCACCGCATCCATGGAAAGCGTCCGGATGGTGTTGATGGCAAGCTGATCAATTGAATTGGCTCGCGGTGTTTCCGTCACGAATTTCAACCTCTGTCATTTCGCCGGCATGGGTTTTGGACACCGTGCGACTGTGCCGGGGAAGCGACTTGCACGGCAGATGTGGGGTTCTGCGTAACCAACATTGCGCAGTCCGTGAAGAGGGAAATTATTGCAGAGACACCACGGGAACAGAAGCGGATAAGGCGCGTTGTGGCCCGCGTCCCCGTCGCCCGGCTGGGGGTCCTGCGAGTTCCGAGGAGTATCAGATGGCCAACAGAATAAGTCCGCTGGCCGGAAAACCCCTACCCGCTTCGATGCTGGTCAATGTTCCGAGACTCACGGCCGCTTACTTTCTCCTGCAACCCGATTCCTCCATTGCCGCGCAACGGGTTGCATTTGGAACGTCTGGGCATCGCGGTTCGGCTTTCAATTCAGCATTTAACGAGGCGCATATTCTCGCGACCACGCAGGCGATCTGCAGCTATCGAAAGAGTAAGGGTTTCGATGGCCCACTTTTCGTCGGAATGGATACGCACGCGCTTTCCGAACCCGCTTTGGCCAGCACCGTGGAAGTGCTTGCAGCCAACGGGGTCGCCACCATGCTCGACAGCAGCGATGGCTACACGCCCACTCCGCTGGTCTCCCACGCAATACTGACACACAACCGCGGCCGCACGAGCGGGTTGGCCGACGGGATCGTCATAACGCCATCGCATAATCCGCCGGAGGATGGGGGATTCAAGTACAACCCGCCCGATGGCGGACCGGCGGATGTAGACATCACCGGCTGGATTCAGGACACGGCAAATGAACTGATCGCAAACGGACTGCGCGATGTCCGCCGCCTTCCCTTCAGCCGTGCCCGAAAAGCCGACTGCGTTCGCCGTTACGACTACATCGCCGCCTATACGTCTGATCTGCCAAGCATTATCGACATGGAAGCGATCAAGTCGGAGGGCATAAACATCGGCATCGATCCGCTCGGCGGCGCGACCGTTCAGGTTTGGCAGCCGATCGTCGAGCGATTTGGGATATCGGCCGCTGTGGTGAACGATGTGATCGACCCGTCCTTCCGCTTCATGACCGCAGATTGGGACGGCAAGATTCGCATGGATTGCTCCTCGCCTTACGCGATGGCGCGTCTGATTCAAATGCGCGATCATTTTGACGTGGCGTTCGCTACCGATACCGACGGTGACCGGCACGGCATCGTGTGCCGCTCCGGCGGCCTCATGAGCCCGAACGCCTATCTTACCGTCGCAGTCTCCTATCTCTACCGGAACAGGGCTCAATGGCGACCGAAGCTTGGTATTGGCAAAACGATCGTGAGCTCCAGCATGATCGACCGCGTCGCGGCGCAACTTGACCGGCCACTGCTGGAGGTTCCGGTCGGATTCAAATGGTTTGTACCGGGCCTGTATCAGGGGACAATCGGATTCGGCGGCGAAGAGAGCGCGGGAGCATCCTTCCTGCGCCGTGACGGGACGGTGTGGACGACAGATAAGGACGGTATTGCGATGGCACTGCTGTCGGCCGAAATCACCGCGCGATCGGGTAAGGACCCGGGAGAGCTTTATGATCTTCTGGGCATG
Source organism: Micropepsaceae bacterium (assembly GCA_025450355.1). Lineage (GTDB taxonomy): Bacteria > Pseudomonadota > Alphaproteobacteria > Micropepsales > Micropepsaceae > CAIYRG01. The sequence goes on along the minus strand of JANWHR010000157.1, from coordinate 14,296 downwards.
GAACTTGGGCATTCCTACTACGAAAGGATCGATGCTCCCGCTACCACTGAGCAGAAGATGATCCTGAAATCCCTGAGGCCGGACCAGCTGACCGTACGGCAACTTGCGGGCGAGCCGGTCCGGAGCATTCTGTCGGCAGCGCCCGGGAACGGGCAGCCGATTGGCGGCGTCAAGGTAACGGCCGAGAACGGCTGGTTTGCCGCGCGGCCCTCCGGGACAGAAGAAGTCTACAAGATTTATGCCGAGAGCTTCCGGAGCGAGCAGCACCTGAAGGAGATTCAGAACGAGGCACAGGAACTACTGTCCGGCGTGTTTACCGGTTCGCGCGCGCCCGCTAATATCTCGTCATGACCGTGCGCGCACCAACCGGTCAATGCGATCGGCCACATGGGCACGGGAAAAGAAATCGCCAGGCGGAAGGCGACGCTGCCAGTTTGGGTGCTGTGTGGTGGTGCCGGGAAGATTGGGCTGTTCCTCGCATCCACAGAGATCTTCGGCGGGGACGATGGCGAGACGGCAAGGCGTTTTGCCGATGAACTGGATGGCGCCGTCAACCACGGTTTCGGGCGCGGAAGGCTGAGGTCCGCGACCGGCACAATGCTCAGCAACCAGAACCGACCACAGGTTTGCTTTCATGCGCTTTCGTTCCTCCCTATCCTCGGTATCGGCGCCCTTGATGGTGTGGCGGCCGGTCTTCACGCGCCACTCGATGTCCCGCCCGATCCACCAGCCTGCAACGGTCGGCAGATCGTGGGTGGTGGTCATCGCAACAGAATCCCGGCGCCAATTCGCCGGCCGCATGAATTCCTCCTGCTCCTGCGTCTGAAACCAGAGCACCTGCATGCCGAGCATACCCCGTTGCGCAAGCGTATCGCTGAATCCATAGGGAACGGTACCGAGATCCTCGCCGATGACAATCGCGCGCGAGCGATGCGATTCAAGCGAGATCAGCCGAAGCAAATCGTCGAACGGATAGCGCAGGTAAACGCCGTGGGCAGCGTCGGCCCCCTCGGGTATGACCCAGAGCCGCATCAGCCCCATTGCGTGATCGATCCGCACGCCTCCCGCATAGGCCATATTGGCCCGCAGTAGCGAGGTGAAGGCTTCGAAACGGTTTTTCCGCAATCGCACGGGCGAAAGAGCCGTGATCCCCCAGTTCTGGCCCGCGGCATTGAACAGGTCCGGGGGCGCCCCGATCCGCAATCCGTTCAGAACGTCATCGGGCGAGGACCAGCAGTCGCTTCCCGCCGGATCAATTCCGGTCGCGATATCGGCAACAATGCCAATTTTCATTCCGGACAGCCGTGCCTGTTCCTGGGCGCGCGCCGCGCTGATCGCGGTGACAAACTGCATGAACATGACAAAAGCGATTTCGTCCTGATGGATGGCCGCAAAGCGCAGGACCTCGGCGTTTTCAGGATCGCGATACGCCGCGGGCCAGTCTCGCCATGAGCAAAAATTCTGTTTCTGAAAATGACCATCCAGAATCTCGAACAGCGCATGCCGCTGCAATCGCTCGCCGCCGTCTTCGCAGAATTTCAGGAAAGCCGGATTTTCATAGGCATCAAATTCTGCATAGGCGTTCCTGAGAATTGCAAATTTCTCTTCCGCCACAGCAGGCCAGTCGATCAGCGGCTTGTTATCGCCACCCTGTTGGATCGTTCCACCGCAAACGGCGGGATCGGCATAGACGGGATTGAGAAACAGACGGCTTGACGGACTATAGGGAGTAAAATGCAACGGATTGGCCGGAAACAGGGCATGGACGGGACTGCAAGCGACGGCGTCAATGCCGTGCCTTGCCGCGGAGGCGCAAAATCCCGCCAGCGCGGCGAAATCTCCGAACCCGGCACTGTTGCCGCCATGCAGGGAATAAAGCTGCACGGCCAAACCGGCGAGGCGCCCGCCGGTCATGTCCCATGTACCGAAGCAGCGCGGAGGCGCCACGACTACTGTGACCGGCACACCATCCACATGGAATTCGTGATGCCCAGGCGCAGTGGGCGCCTGCAATCGATGCGGTCCGATGCTAAATTGCTCGCCGGCCCAGGCGGTCAGGAATTCCGCCGGCTGACGAGCCTGACTGTCCAGCCAGGCTTCGCAGTCGGCAATCTGTTGTCCGTTGGATACCGCATAACCGAGTGAGGTCAGTACCTGGCGAAGCACATCCGGTGCAACGGTGTGCTGTTGACCCGTAATATCGGTCCATTGCACTTCCAGCCCGGCCTTTGTCGCGAGCCGTTCAAGCGCGCTGTCGCTCAAGGCGCTTCACCTGAGACCAGCGGCTTATCAGCCACCGTGTTAATCAGCACGGCGGCACGATCGCGAACGCAATAGCTGCCGTTTTCGATTTCGAACATTGCCCGGTTGGCATCTGCCGTATCCACGAGGACCGACCAGCGAACGGAATCCGGCAGTTTGAATTCCAGGTCGCCCCCGGAGGCATTCATGAGCAGAGCCAGAACTTCCGTTTTTTCATCCGGCCGCCGGCCGGAAAATCTCGCGACGAGTGCCCGGCCTTCGCGGTTATCCCAATCCTGTTCCGAAAGCCGCAGATTGCGCTCATCCAGCCACTCGATTGCAGTGCCTTCCAGTGCCTCGGTATCAAAGCGGCGGACGGACGAAAGAAGAAATGAAAATGTTTTGCGTATCGCAATCATCCGGCTGACCAGCATGATTAGAAGTTTGCCAGATTCGCCATTCGCATCATTCCAGTTCAGCCACGAAATCTCATTGTCCTGGCAGTAGGCATTGTTGTTGCCGTTCTGACTGCGCCCGAATTCATCGCCGGCGAGAAGCATCGGCGTGCCACGCGAGGTGAACATCGTCAACAGGATCGACCGCAACACGCGCTGGCGGATTTCATTGATTCCAGGATCGGCCGTTGCCCCTTCTTCGCCCCAGTTCGAGGAAAAGTTCTCCTCCGCGCCATCGCGATTCTCCTCACCATTCGCTTCGTTGTGTTTTTGCTCATAGGTGACGAGATCCGCCAGCGTCATTCCGTCATGGCTCGTGACAAAATTGATCGAGCACCAGCCGTTGCGCAGTGGTGGAGGAAAGATGTCGGCCGACCCGGATATCCGGCTGGCCAGTTCGGGGCGAATCCCCGGATCGCCACGCCAATAGCGCCGAACCGTATCGCGATAACGGTCGTTCCATTCGGCAAAGGGCGGAGGGTGATTGCCAAGCTGATAACCGCCAGGCCCGGGATCCCATGGTTCTGAAATCAACTTCAACTGCGACAGAACGGGATCCTGGCGGATCGCATCAAAAAAGCCTGACCCGGGATCAAACCCCCAGGCCTCCCGGCCGAGAGCTGCGCCGAGATCAAAGCGGAATCCATCCACATGAAACGATTCAGCCCAATAGCGCAGGGAATCCATGACCATCTGCAGCACGCGGGCATGGTTGAGATTGAGGCAATTTCCCGTACCGGTGTCATTGATCAGGTAGCGGCGGTCTTCGGCCAGACGATAATAGGCGTCATTTGCGAAACCGCGCCAGGACAGGGTTGGTCCCAGTTCACTGCCTTCACAGGTGTGGTTGTAAACCACATCCAGCAGAACCTCGATTCCGGCTGCATGCAGCCGCCGAACCGCGATCCGCAATTCATCGGCGCTATCGATCAGCCAGGCAGGTTCAGGCGCAAAAAACGCCAGTGTGCTGTAACCCCAGTAATTGGTGAGGTTGCGATCCACGAGATAACGATCCCGCAGAAATGCGTGCACGGGCATCAATTCGACGGCCGTGACTCCCAGGCGCTGCAGATGTGCAATCACTGGCGGGCGGCTGAGCGCGGCGAGTTTGCCTCGCTCCTGCGGAGCGATCGCCTCAAACAATTGGGAAAACCCCCTGGGATGCAATTCATAGATGATGGTGTCATCCCATGGCGTTTGGGGGCGTTTGTCGTCCTGCCAGTTGAATTCCCCGGCCGCGACAACGGCCTTCACCATGGCGGGGGCGGAATCCCTGCGATCGAAGGAAAGGTCTGCACTATGCGATCGGATGCGATAACCGAAGAGTGCATCCGTCCAACGCAATCGCCCGGTCAATTGCCGTGCATAGGGATCCAACAGCAGCTTGTGATGATTGAAACGCTTGCCGTTCTTTGGCTCATAGGGTCCGTATGCCCGATAGCCGTAAACCAGCCCCGGCCCGGCATCCGGCAGGTAGCCGTGCCACACTTCGCCATTGAAGCAGGGCAAAACAAAACGCTGCATTTCGCGCTTGCCGGCAGCATCGAAAATACAAAGTTCGATTTTCCCGGCGCCAGCGGAAAAGACGGCGAAGTTTGTTCCCAGCCCATCCCACGTCGCGCCCAGAGGATGGGGCGTTCCCTGATCGAGGCGTGCCGGGAAAGTCCACACCGTCAGTCGTCAATCTGAAGGAGAAGTCCCGCGAGAGGCGGCAAGAGCAGGGAAATCGATTGGCCATAACCGTGCGACGGTTGCGGCTCCGTGACCACACCGCCAGCATTGCCGAGATTCGATCCGCCGTAATGCCCTGAGTCGCTATTGATGATCTCGCGCCAGCGGCCGGTCAGGGGCACGCCAATGCGGTAGTCGTGGCGCGGTACGGGGGTGAAATTCAGGATTGCCACGATCGGACGCGAATCCCCGAACCGGCGTTCATAGGCATAGATGCTCTGCGCCGAATCATCGGGGACAATCCAACGAAAACCCTGCGGATCGGCATCGCCATGCAGCGCTCCTTCACGCAGGTAGATCCGGTTCAAATCCCGGATTAGCCGCTGTAAACCCGCGTGGGGGTGCTCACGCAGAAGGTCCCACGGAAGGACGGAGTCATGATTCCATTCCTCCCGCTGTCCGATCTCGCTACCCATGAAAAGCAGCTTTTTGCCGGGTTGAGTCCACATATAACAAAACAACGCACGCAGATTCGCGAGCTTTTGCCACGCATCGCCCGGCGCGCGCTGATAAAGTGAACCTTTGCCGTGAACGACTTCATCGTGGGAAATCGGAAGGATGAATTTTTCCGAGTAGGCATAGAGCATACCGAACGTCAGATCATTATGGTGCCACGGGCGATGCACCGGATCGCGCGAGAGGTAACCCAGCGTATCGTGCATCCAGCCCATATTCCATTTGTAGGAGAATCCCAGGCCGCCGGCGGCGACGGGCGTGCTTACGCCGGGCCACGCGGTTGATTCCTCGGCAATGGTGATTGCGCCTGGGCAGCGCTCCGCCACGGTCTCGTTCAGGCGTTTGATAAAGCCGATCGCTTCCAGGTTTTCTCTTCCGCCATACACATTCGGAATCCATTCGCCAGATTGGCGCGAATAATCCCGATACAGCATGGAAGCAACCGCGTCACAGCGCAAACCATCGACATGAAACTGATTCAACCAGTATAGCGCACTTGCGATCAGAAAGCCCTGAACCTCGGTCCGGCCGTAATTGTAAATGAGCGTGTTCCAGTCCTGATGAAAGCCCTCGCGCGGGTCCTGATGTTCATACAGGGCTGTTCCGTCAAAGCGTGCCAAACCGTACGCGTCGGCCGGAAAGTGTCCCGGCACCCAATCGAGAATGACGCCGATATTGGCGCGGTGGCACTGATCGACGAAATGCGCAAATTCCTGCGGCTTGCCATACCGTGCGGACGGCGCGAATTGTGAAAGTGGTTGATAACCCCAGGATCCGCCGAAGGGGTGCTCCATGATCGGCAGCAGTTCGATATGGCTGAAGCCAAGCGCATTGACGTAAGGAATGAGCCGCTGCGCCAAGCCGCGCCAGTCCAGCGTGGCGTGTGGTTCGCCTTCAGGGCGAAGCCATGAACCGGGGTGCACTTCATAGATCGAAATCGGTGCGTCGCCGGCATTCTTTCGTGATCTGGCGGACATCCACTCTGCATCCGTCCAGCGAAAATTCCATGTTTCGGCAACCACGGACGCAGTCGACGGCGGACGTTCGGTTGCCCTGGCGAGAGGATCGGCTTTCAGCGGCAGAAGTTCGCCGGCGGGACCAATGATCTCATATGTGTAGCGCTCACCGGCTGCGAGCCTTGGAATGAACAGTTCCCAAACGCCGGCACTGTGGCGCAGCCGCATGGGATTGCGGCGGCCATCCCAATTGTTGAATGAGCCGGCGACCGAAACCCGCTGGGCGTTGGGCGCCCAAACGGCGAATCCGACGCCATGAACGCCGGACATTTCCGCGAGATTTGCGCCAAGACGGCTGGCCAAATCCCAATGCGTTCCTTCCGAGAACAGGTGCAGGTCGAGGTCCGAAAGCAGCGGTCCGAAGGAATAAACATCTTCCGTTTCCTGAAGACTGCCCGGCCAATGGATGCGAAAGACATAGGGCGAATTGCCTGGCACAAAACCGCTGAAGAACCCGTCGAATTCCGGATGCGGAGCCAGTTGCCCGAGCAACCTGCCATCCCGCGCGCTTCTGGCCTCAACCGCAAGCGCACCGGGAAGAAATGAGCGGACCGCGCGCCCCTGGGCGGTTTGATGCGGGCCAAGCACCCCAAACGGATCGCTCAGCCGTCCACAAACCAGTGCTTCCAGCGTCTGTCTTTCGGGTTCAGCACCAAGCTGGTCCATGCGATTCACACCCCGCCCCCCCTTAGCCGGTCAATGGCTGCAATCAGTCCGCGCACCGGTGCAGCCAGCGATTTCGCCGGACTGGCGCGCTGGCAGAGGAGATCGTAGGCCGACTGTTCCAACGCGAACGCCGCCGCGAGATCGCGCTCCCTCTGCTCCAGCGGCTTGCCTCGCCCTTCGCCGTACCCCCCCAGAAACGCGTCCGTTGCCCGACGGTGGAATTGCTGCTGCAGGAGACCGGACCTTTGGTCACCCGCCGGTGTTTCCACCCGGAGCTCCTCGCCTGCGGCGATTCGCATGCAATGATCAAATGAACGGAGGATTCCGGCAACATCGCGCAGCGGGCTGGCCTTTTGCCTGCGCGCCGCAACCGGCCGCAACGGATGGCCTTCGAAGTCGATGAAAATCACATCGCCGGCCGACACCAGTACCTGCCCCAGATGCAAGTCGCCGTGGATGCGCATTTTTACCAGACCCACGCAGGACGCGAATATCGCGCGGACAGTCTGCGCGAGCGTTTCCTGGTTTCGTGCCAGGGCTGCGGTGAACTCCTGCCCGAATTCGTCTGACCGGTCCGCAACCGAAGTCACAATATTGCCGATCTCGAACAGTTGCCGTTCGGCTGCGGCGGTCCATTCCTCGATATCGGCTATGGCTATGGGTTCAGGCGCAAAAATATTGTGTTCCGATTCTCGCGCAAGCAAAGCATGCATTTCACCCAATCTTTCGCCGAGGCGGCGCGCAAAATTCTCGTAACCCGAGAACTCATCATGTCTTTCCGGATCCGTCGATTCGCGATTTTCCATCGCGCGCTTCAGGTAGTCGATGCTCCAGTTGAAAGCATCACCCTGATTGCGCACAAATTTCTGAAAAATCGCCACACGCGACTCCTGCCCCTCCGGGTCACGTCTGACGATTGTTCCGAGTAGCGGCGGAACAGCTGAAAAGCCGCAACCCGCAAGATAGCGGATCATCTCCGGTTCAGGGTGGCGGCCGGATTCCGGAACCCGGAAAAACTTGACCATGGCCTCGCTCCCGAGGGCGATCAGCGAATTGCTGAAATCGCGGTCCAGCCACTCGACTTGAACCTCGGCCATTTCGGGCAACTCAGCTCCAGGTTCGGCGGAAAAAATCAGATCGCCGCGGTCAAGGGAGATTCGCGCATTTTCCTTAAGCCATTGGACCAATCGTTTGACCGTTTCACCGTTCACCAAAGCGTCTGTGAGATAACCCATTCTGGAACGCCTGCGGACGCGGGCCAGTGCAAGAGTCTCTTCAGCCCGCGAGACCGGACGATCGTCCCACGCAACGACAAGAGGCAGGCAATAGGTCTCATGCTGCCCCGCCGTAACAACCTCGATATCGGCAATCACCAACTCGGATTGCGGCAGCAGCGCGAATCCGGCGATTGCGGTCTTTGCGGCAGCACTGCCCCTGTGGCGGTACCAATGCCTCTGCGCGACGTAATATGGAAGAATATCCCGCTCGAGGATTTGTCTTTCGCGCGGCTCAAAGATGTCGGCCAGCGTGTTGCGCAAGACCAGGGTCTGAAGTTCAAAGCCTGGACCGGACACGGAAGTCCATGCCGGCGGTTCAGCCGTCGTGCTGAGCGAAAACCAGTAAAATGCGTACGGCGGCAAGGTGAGCATGTATGGGCACTGCCCGACCGCGGGAAACGCGCTTCCGCCGAGGAGTTCGACCGGAATGGTTCCGGCGAATTCGGCCAGTTCCAGTTCAACGGCCTGCGCCGAACGTGACAGGTTGACGACACAAAGAATCGTCTCGCCCGCGAATTCGCGGAGGTAGGCAAGCACCTTCCGGTTATGCGGACGAATGAATCTCAGCCCGCCGCGGCCGAACGCCTTTTGACGCCCACGCACGATCAGCATGCGCTTCATCCAGTTCAGGAGCGAATGAGGGTTGCGCAACTGCGCTTCTACATTGATGGTTTCATATCCATAGATCGGGTCCATGATCGCGGGGAGCACGAGCCCTGCAGGATCGGCGCGAGAAAATCCGCCATTGCGGTCCGGCGACCATTGCATTGGCGTGCGCACTCCATCGCGGTCGCCCAAATGGAGATTGTCACCCATTCCGATTTCATCGCCATAATAGATAATCGGCGTTCCGGGCATGGTGAGAAGCAGTCCGTTCATCAGCTCGATTCGGCGCCTGTCATTCTCGAGCAGCGGCGCCAGCCTGCGGCGAATGCCCAAATTCAGGCGGGCCCGGCGATCCGCGGCATAAAATTCCCACAAGTAATCGCGTTCCCTGTCGGTCACCATTTCCAGCGTCAGTTCGTCATGGTTGCGCAGGAATACGGCCCATTGGCAGTCCGCCGGAATATCCGGAGTTTGCCGCATGATGTCGGTAACCGGAAACCGGTCCTCCTGCGCGATGGCCATATACATCCGCGGCATCAATGGAAAATGAAACAGCCTGTGACATTCGTCGCCATCACCAAAATACGCCTGCACGTCTTCAGGCCACTGATTGGCTTCTGCGAGCAGCATACGGTCGGGATAGTGTGCGTTTACCTCGGCCCTGAGCCGCTTCAGAATCGCATGCGTTTCCGGCAGGTTTTCGTTGTTGGTACCTTCCCGCTCAACAAGATACGGAACCGCATCAAGTCGCAATCCGTCAATACCAAGATCAAGCCAATATCGCACTACGGCCGCCATTCCCGCGTACACTCGCGGATTGTCATAATTAAGATCCGGTTGGTGCGAATAGAAGCGATGCCAATAATATTCTTTCGCAGCGTCATCCCAGGACCAATTCGATTTTTCCACGTCAAGAAATATGATTCTTGTGCCGGAATAGGCCCGGTCGCTGTTGGACCAGACATAGAAATTGCGGGTGGCCGAACCAGGTTTGGCGTGGCGCGCACGCTGGAACCAGGGATGCTGGTCTGACGTGTGATTCAGGACGAGTTCGGTAATGACGCGAATGTTCCTGGCGTGTGCCTCATCAATGAATTTCTTGACATCTCCGAGCGTGCCGTATTCCGGATGGACGCCTTTGTAATCGGAAATGTCATAACCGTCGTCGCGCCGCGGCGACGGGTAGAATGGCAGCAGCCAGAGCGCGTTGACCCCGAGATCCCGGAGATAATCCAGTTTCGATATCAGCCCCGGGAAATCCCCGACACCGTCGTTGTTCGAGTCGCAGAAGGATTTCACATGAAGCTGATAGATGATCGCGTCCTTGTACCAGAGAGGGTCGGGTGCGAAGTGCCGGTTTCTCACTCAGGAAACCTCGGCCGGTCTCACGCGCCAAACCGAAAAGGGTGCGCCCGGATTGAGCCACATGTGTTGCATCTTTCCATGCCACACGAAACTGCCGCCTCTCAACAGGTCGTGGGCAAGCAAGGCGCCGGTGTCCGGCATACCCCATTCCCACAGCGGGATTTCAAAGTCCGCCTGCTCGGAACCATGGGGGTTGAGACTGATCGCGACGAGAATGCGATCGGAACCGCGGCCACTGTGCCTCCCGAAATAGATGATATTGTCGTTGAACGCGTTGTAAAAGCTTGTTCCGAGGTGGGTCTGAAGCGCTGGTTCGGAGCGGCGCAGCCGATTGATCGCCGTGATCTCCTGACTGATATTTCCGGGTGCATCCCAGTTGCGGAACCTCAGTTCGTATTTTTCCGAATCCCTGTACTCTTCGCGCTCCGGGAGGGCATCGGATTCACACAGTTCGTAACCGGAATACATGCCCCAGGAACCGGAAAGCAGCGCCGCCAGCGCAGTGCGGATCACGAAGCCCGCCCGCCCGGAGGATTGCAGGAACCAGGGGTTTATGTCCGGTGTGTTGACAAAGAAGTTCGGGCGGAAAAACCAGGCAGCGGGGGCGGAATTCAGTTCATTGATATAGTCAATCAGCTCCCGCTTGCTGTTTCGCCAGGTGAAATAAGTATAGGACTGTGAAAAACCCAGTTTCGCGAGGTGGTACATCGTCTTGGGGCGCGTAAACGCCTCGGACAAAAAAACAGCATCGGGGTGAAGCTTGCGGATGTCCGACAGCAACCACTGCCAGAATGCAAATGGTTTGGTGTGCGGGTTATCGACCCGGAAGATCCGGATACCCTGTTCGATCCAGAACAACACCACGGAGCGAAGCGCCAGCCACAGATCCGGAATCGCTTTTTCGGCATAAAAGTCCAGGTTGACGATGTCTTCGTATCGCTTGGGCGGATTTTCGGCATATTTAATTGTACCGTCGGGGCGCCAGTCGAACCAGCCCGGATGCTCTTTGAGCCAGGGGTGATCCGGTGAACACTGGATGGCAAAATCCAGTGCGATTTCCATTCCCTAATCCAGAGCCACGCGAACCAGTTCGCGAAAATCGGCGAGCGTGCCAAGCTCCGGATGGGTCTCGGTATGGCCGCCGGCATCACTCCCGATCGCCCAGGCGCTTCCGGGATCACCTTCTGCCGCGCCCAACCCGTTGTTGCGTCCCTTTCGATTCGTCGTCCCGATAGGGTGAATGGGTGTGAGGTACAGAACGTCAAACCCCATGGCCGCTATTGAGGGAATTCGTGCCGCTACGTCCCGAAAGGTGCCATGCCGGCCGGGCACGGGTGATTGAGACCTCGGAAACAGCTCGTACCAGCTTCCGAACTGCGCGACCCGCCGGTCGGCGTCGATGCAGAGCACCGGCGATGAAGTCTTGCGGTCACGCGGGTCGGCGCGTGCCATCGCTTCGATGGTTTCCGGTGCGAGCAACAAGGCGGCCCTCTGATCGGGCGATGCGCCGGAAAATGCAGTGAGGATTGCGCCGAGCGCCTGACGTGCCGGTTTGGCTGCGCCGGCGCTCCAGGATTCGATCAGCCTGTGCCCTTCTTCGAGATCAAGCCTGATATCAAATTTTGCCGCACGCTTTTTCGCAAGGTCCTGCGCGAATGTGGCGTAGATGTCAGGCCAGGACTCAATCGCGAAGCGATGGCGGCCGGCGCGCCTCACGGGCATGAAGGCCCACCAGCGGTCATTGCCAGCCGGTTTCATCGCCGCGTGATGCCAATTCCGCTCATCCTCCGCCCGATAAAGTAGTTCGGCCGAAAGCACACCATGTCCTTCCGAAACCAGATCGGCCTCGACGCGAACGATTTCTCCGGCAACCGTCTTGGCTGGAAAGGCGCCGGCATCAACTGCGGGTGAGATATTGCCGATCCAGACGCGCCCCTGCTCCGCGGCCATTCGCGCCGAACTCGCGGGTGTTCGGGAAGCGACTACAATCGGCTTCTGCCGTGCGGCTCGAAACAGACGCGCCTCACCCGGCCCGAGCTTTTCGCCTTCTCCGGAAAAGGGAGGGACAGGTTCGAGAATCGACCACTCACCGAGAGCGGGCGCATAGCGATCGTCAAAACCTGAGTTGATGACGGGGTGAGGATTGACGGCCAAAAGTGAACCCGATTCCGCCTGGCTTTCAGCCGCGGAGCCGGTGCGCAGGAGAATTGTCACCGCATCGCCCGGACCGGTCAGGCTGCGCAGAGCTCCGTGCAACGGTTCGCCAGCCATAATGCCGTTCATCGCACGAACGCAGGACGAAAGCTCGAGCCGATCGCCGTCACAATCGCCGGAATCGAAACCAAATGGCATGACGACACCGGCGCCGGAAATGCTTGCGATCGCGAGACGCGTGCGCCGCAGTGCACAGGATGCGGGTGGTTCGCAGCGCCGCGATTCGACGAGCGCAAGGACTGGTGCAACCCCCAATGTGATCGCGTGCTGCTCGACGAACCACGCGTCGCGTCCGTTCCACCATGGAAGCGCGGAAAGACAATAATTGAAGCCTGAGCCTGCAAGATCCTGGATTGCGTCCTGCGGAACCTGGGATGTATCGGCAATGAAGAAGATTGGCGCAGCACCCCAATCAAGGGTTCGCTGAATCAGTTCACGCCCGAGGCGGCCGCCGAGCACAGCCGGTTCGGCAACGAGAAAACCATGGGCGCCGGCCCGTGCGAGCGCGTTCAGCCGCTCCGCCCACCAAATCAGGAATGGTTCGGCATTCTGTTGCAGCCGCACGACGGCACGGCCTTCAATGAGGTTTGGCAGCCTGGGATCGACAAAGCTGGCAGTGGAATCGGCGGTGAGCGAAAAGCATTCCGGGTGCAATCGCACGAGAGGATGCTCAACCGGCAGATCTGTCAGGTTAAGGTCCAGAACCAGATCGAGATTCGCCGCGCCGCACGCCTCGCCAATCAGGCGAATGTCTTCGTCGGTCGCGTCGCCGGTATCGCAGCTGACCGCGAGGTGGCTGAATCCCAAAAGGCCACCCTGCGCAATCGCTTCGGCCGTTTGGCCACGATTTGACGCGTTCCCCGCGTGAACAATTCGAGGCGCAATCGCAGGCACAATGAATCCCCGGAATTCGAACGGCAATAATGGAACAGAAACTCGGTTTATGGGGAACAGTTCCAGTACATGGGCTAACCGGTACCAAGATAGGCGGCGCTGCGCCTCAGATCTTCCACGAAGGCACCATACTGACGCTGCCGGTCAATGTGATCGGGAATCCGAAGAAGGGAGGATGGATGGGCGGTTATGACCAGTCTGACCCCATCGTCCAACGTCAGCAAAACGCCGCGGACGTTCTGAATCACGACTGACTTTCCGGTCAGGCTTCGTGCCGCCGTGGCGCCCAGCGCGACAATGAGTTCCGGCTTTACAAGCCTTCGTTCCAGATCGTTCCACCATTTGCAGCGCCCAATTTCGTAAGCGTCGGGTCTTTTGTGCAGCCGTCTCTTGCCGCGAATTTCGAATTTGAAGTGCTTCACGGCGTTGGTCACAAAAATCGATGAACGTTCCAATCCGGCATCCCCGATGGCCCGGTCGAGGATACGGCCGGCTGGTCCCACAAAAGGATGGCCGGCAAGGTCTTCATCATTTCCGGGCTGCTCGCCAACCATCATCAGCGACGCCCGCTGCGGACCCTCACCCGGAACAACCTGAGTGGCATTCCGATAGAGCGGACAGCGGGTGCACTGCGCCTCTGCGCGGCGAAGTGCTGCGAGCGTGTGGGGAACCGGATTGCTCATCGATGACACCAACAAAACTTTGCATCCGGGTTTCGCGCAAGGGGAACCGCCGGCAGCCTGCGCGCGCGTGAAAAATAGCGATTCCCTGCGGGAACAAAACCATGCCATCGCCGCTAAGTCCGCTGCGGCATTTGCGGCTTATATCCGCAGGTTCTGCCATTCCATTGCACCCGGTGCCGCCGGCTGGCAGCCGATTTTGCAGTCCAGTTCTCAGGCGTAAAGGGCGCGCGAAACGCAAAGGGAGACATCGTTCATGCCGTTACAGACCAGCACGTCCCATGGCCGATCGGGACGGACGACGCGGGCACGCTCTACCGCACGCGCCAGAACAAAAGAACAGAATGCCATCGAACTGCTGTCCAAAGATCATGACGAGGTGGAAAAGCTGTTCAGGCAATTCCAGAAATCGAGCCGCGACGGAGCCCGCAAGAGAGAGCTTGTCTTGCAGATTTGTACGGCGCTGACTGTCCATGCCGAAATCGAAGAGGAAATCTTCTATCCGGCCGTTCGAGAGGCCCTCGGAGGAAAAGAAGAGGTATTGATGGACGAGGCGGCAGTCGAACACGACAGCATCAAGACTCTGGTCGAACAGGTCGAGAGTTCCAGGTCAGACGATGAGATGCTCGCCGCAAGAATGAAGGTGCTTTGCGAATATGTGTTGCACCATGTCAAGGAAGAGGAAGGAAAGATCT
>JANWHR010000156.1 GCA_025450355.1 Micropepsaceae bacterium | reverse complement strand
GAGTACTGCTTTGCCGTGCCGGCGAATCACTTCGGTGCTCGAGTCTATTCGGCGCCGCAGTTGAAGACGATGCAGGAGGTCATCACGCTGTTGGTTTTCGCGGGATTTTCGCCGCTATATCTCGGCCAGCCGCTGCGCTGGAATCACGCCGTCGCTTTTCTGTTCCTGGTGCTCGCAGCCTGGTTCGGACTGAAAAAATTCTAGCGGATGGATGAATTCCTCTGTAAGCCCGCCGCCAAAACCGGAGTGCAAGAATGTTTTCACTACGCCAACTGTTCGTGTGGTGGCACAACGCGACGCCGGGCACGCTGCTGACCACATGGCTTTATGGTACCCCCGTCGGTGACGACCACTTCGGAAACCGCTATTACCAGTCGGGCGACGGCAAGCGGCGCTGGGTCATCTACGCCGGCACGGTTGAAGGCTCGCGCGTCCCCCCCGAATGGCACGGCTGGTTGCACCACACTTTTGCCAAACCTCCGACCGAAGATCCGCCCAGAGTGCCGTCATGGCAGAAGGAACACGTTCCCAATCTGAGCGGTACGCCCGAGGCGTGGCATCCGGAGGGGAGTTTGTGGGGCGATGGAAAGCGCGCTCCCGCGACGGGAGATTACGAGGCCTGGCGTCCGGAATAAGCGATGCAGAATTCGATAGTTGAGACTCTGATCGGCGCCGTTGTGATTGTGGTCGCCGTATTTTTTCTGTTCTTCGCCTATAGCAGCTCCGGCGCAGGGCCGGTCTCCGGCGGCTACGATGTGACGGCGCGATTTAATCGCGTCGATGGGGTGAATGTCGGGACGGATGTGCGACTGTCCGGCATCAAGGTCGGGACCGTTTCGAAACTCTCACTGGACCCGAAGTCCTACAACGCCGTTCTGACAATCGATTTGGAAAACAGCATCAAACTGCCGGATGATTCGTCCGTGCGCATCACTTCAGATGGCCTGCTTGGGAGTCAGTACCTTTCCATCGAGCCTGGCGGGTCGATGGATATGATCAAGCCTGGCGGTCAGATCGAATACACCCAGGGTTCGGTTGATCTGATTGGACTGGTGAGCAAATTCGCACTCAGCCCGGGCGGCGGTGGAGGTGGCGGTGCGCCTGCCGCTGGAGCACCCGCTGGCGGGGCTTCGGCCGGCGCTGGCAGCGGCCCGTCAAAATGATTCGGCGTATTGCAATCCCGGTTGTCGCGGTCGCACTGTGCGCCGGCGCAGCCGATGCAACGCAGCTGTTCGGACGCGCTCCGGCGCCGCCAGCCGCCGTTGCGTCACCAGCGCCATCCTCTGCCACTGAGCCGGCTCTCGCGGAAGCCCACCCCGATGCTCATGGCGTGAAGCGGATGGCTGTACTGCGCGCCCTCGACAAGATTTCCGGGCGCACAACCGATATCAATGCGCCGGCGGGCGTGCCGGTGCGCTACGGGCCTCTGATCATCACGGCGCAGTATTGCTACACAGTTCCTCCTCAGGAGCCGCCGGAGACCACGGCCTTTTTGCAGATCGACGAAGCAAAGCCGGGACAACCGCAAAAGCGGCTGTTTTCGGGCTGGATGTTCGCGTCGACTCCGGCACTGAACGGGCTCGAACACCCGACCTATGATGTCTGGGTGATTACCTGCAAGACCGAAGAGCCCGCCCAACCCGATGCACCCGGGCCTGCAACGGCAGCCGCTGTTTCGCCGGCGGCGCCCGCGGCGGCTCCCACCGCTGAACCAGCCCGGAAATAGAAATCGGCAGGGGCGGTAAGCGCCCGGGAGAGCAGTTGCTGAAATCGCTCCTCCGTCACCACAACCGCCCCGAACTGATCAAGATGGGGATTTGGAAACTGCGCGTCCAGAAGTTTGAACCCGGCAGTTTTGAGCCGCGCCGCAAGATGCACCAGCGCCACTTTGCTCGCATCTCTTTCCCGCGAAAATTTGCTTTCGGCAAAGAATGCGCCGCCAATGGCCAATCCGTAAAGTCCCCCTGCCAAATTGTCGCCCCGCCACACTTCCACGCTGTGCGCGAGACCGCGCTGATGCAGGGATTCAAATACCTCGATGATCGCATCGTTGATCCATGTCTCGCGCCGTTCCGGACGTGATTCGGCGCAGCCGCGAATAACCTCCGCAAATGCGCGATCGAAACTTACGCGAAACCGGTCGGAGCGGACCACCCGCGCAAGCCGGCGCGGAACGTGGAATGTTTCCAGGGGAATGATTCCCCGCTCATGCGGACGAATCCAAAGGACGTCTTCCGCATCCCGGCTTTCGGCCATTGGGAAAATGCCGAGGCGATAGGCGAGCAGCAGTTCTTCCGGATTGATTTGGCCCACGCGAAATTCAGGCGTGAATGAAGCGGCTATCGACGCTCCACCTTCCGCCTCCCGCCGCCGCGAGATAAAGGAAGGCAAAGCTGTAGAGCACCATGACCTCTCCACCGTTGGCGATCGGAAAGAAACTGTTGGGCACGTGCATCCACCAGTAACCGACGGCCAACTCTCCCGAGATCACGAACGCTGCGAGACGTGTGAAGATGCCGAAAGTAATCAGGATCGAGCCCAGTGTTTCCAGCACGCCCGTGAACAACAGCAAAGGAAGACCAAGCCGTCCCGGAGGTGGAACGGGAAAGCCAAAGAGCTTCTGGGTCCCGTGCTCCATGAAGGTGATGCCCATCGCGATGCGCATCAGCCCAAGAATCTCCGGCTTCCATTGTTCCAGGCGGGCGGTCATGGCGGGCCTCATTCCGGTTTTCGTGCCGCGAGAAATTTCTCCAGCCAATGGATGTTGTAGGCGCCATCCAGGATGTCCGGCTGTTTGATCAGTTCCTGGAAGAGGGGAATGGTGGTTTCAATTCCCCCAACCACCAGCTCATCGAGTGCCCGCCGCAGGCGCATCAGGCATTCGTTGCGGCTTTTGCCGTGCACGATCAGCTTGCCAACGAGGCTGTCGTAATAGGGCGGCATGCGGTAGCCGGAATAGGCTGCGGAATCCATCCGCACTCCCAATCCGCCCGGCGCGTGAAATTCGGTGATGCGGCCCGGCGACGGCAGAAAAGTAAATGGGTTTTCCGCGTTGATCCTGCACTCGATGGCGTGGCCGGCGATCACCACGTCATCCTGTTCGAGATCAAGCGCGCCGCCATCGGCGATGCGAATCTGCTCGCGTACGAGGTCGAGCCCGGTGATCAGTTCGGTCACCGGATGCTCCACCTGCAGCCGGGTGTTCATCTCGATAAAATGAAATTCTCCGTTTTCGTAAAGAAATTCCACAGTGCCGACGCCGAGATAGCCGAGCTTTGACAGGCCTCGCGTGACTGTGGCGCCGATTTCCGTACGCGAGCTGGCGTTCAGCGCCGGCGAGGGTGCTTCCTCCCAGATCTTCTGATGCCGCCGCTGCAGCGAGCAGTCGCGCTCCCCAAGATGCAGGACTTTGCCGCGTGAATCGGCAATGATCTGGATTTCAATGTGACGCGGTTTGTCGAGATATTTTTCCAGATACACTGCATCTTCGCCGAACGCGGCTTTCGCTTCCGCGCGCGCAGTCGACCAGGCCAGCGGCAGTTCGGACGGCGAACGCGCGACCTTCATGCCGCGTCCCCCGCCTCCCGCGGTTGCCTTGATCAGCACGGGATAGCCGAGCTCTTTGGCGACTGCCGCTGCTTCGGAGTCGGAGCTGACCGCGCCTTCCGACCCCGGCACGGTTGGAATGCCGAGAGATGCCACGGCACGCTTGGCCGCGATCTTGTCGCCCATCAGCCGGATATGTTCCGGCTGCGGACCAATGAAGATTATTTTATGCGCAATGACGATTTCCGCAAAATTGGCGTTTTCGGAGAGAAATCCGTAACCGGGATGAACGGCGTCTGCGCCCGTGATTTCACAGGCCGAAATGATGGCCGGAATATTGAGATAGGATTGGGCGGCCGGCGGCGGGCCGACGCAAACGGATTCATCGGCAAGCCGTACGTGCATGGACTCGGAGTCCGCCGTCGAGTGAATGGCCACCGTCGCGATGCCCATTTCCTTGCAGGCACGGTTGATGCGCAGGGCGATCTCGCCGCGGTTTGCAATCAGGACTTTTTCAATCACCTGTCCCTACTCGATCCGCATCAGAGGTTCGCCGAACTCTACGGGCTGACCATCGCGGACGAAGATTTCCGCCACCCGCCCGGCGACCGGTGACGGCACCGGATTCATGGTCTTCATCGCTTCGATGATGCAGAGCGTGCCATCGGTGATCGCATCTCCGACCTTCACGAAAGGCGACGCGCCCGGTTGGGGTCCGAGATAGACGGTCCCCACCATGGGCGAGGTCACAACCGTCCCCTGTCTCGCGGCGGCTTCGGGCGCCGTGGGTATCGGGGATGCGGACGTCCCCTGTTTTGCAGCCACGGGTGTTGCGGCTGGAGCCGCCCCCGCGAAAAGGCCTCCGCGGGCGACACGGATACGCACGCCGGACCGTTCGATCTCGATTTCGGTCAGTCCGGTTTCATCGAGCAGCGCTGCAAGCTCCCGCACTGCGTCGGCATCAATGCCCGGCCCGTTTTCCCCCACAATCGCCTTGGCTATACGGTCGCGCAGCGGCTTTGATTCTTTGAAGGCCATGGCAAACTCGTTAGCGGGATGGGTTCAGCAGCGTGGCGACGGCATCAATGGCAAGCAGGTAGCCGGTCGCGCCCATCCCACAGATCACGCCGGTTGCCGCTTCGCTGACAAAGGAATGGCGGCGAAAGTCTTCCCGCCGGTACGGATTCGACAGGTGCACCTCCACAAGGGGGAATTGAACCGCACGCAAGGCGTCGAGGATCGCCACCGATGTGTGGGAAAAGCCCCCCGGATTGAATACAATCGCACAGGCTTTCGTCCGCGCCTCCTGACCCCAGTCGATCAGAACACCTTCGTGGTTCGACTGCCGGAACACGATTGCAAGCCCATGCTGCCGCGCGCGTTCCGTCACCTGGACGCCGATTTCATCCAGCGTGGCGCGGCCATAAATCTCCGGCTCGCGGATTCCGAGCAGGTTGAGATTGGGACCGTTCAGGACATATACCGGACGTGACATCGGCTTTGTGACCCGGCAGGAAGATTTCGCTGCGGAAGCGGTTTATACGTGCCCGTGCCCCAAACGGAAACAGGAGAGCGCGCGTTCAATGGCTGTTCGGTTGAGTGTTAACGGAGAAACCCGTGAATTTGCAAACCCCCTCACGGTGGAACGGTTGTTGGGCATGCTCTCGCTCGACCCGCGCAAGGTTGCCGTCGAACGCAATCTTGCCATCGTGCCGCGCTCAACCTACGGCGAGGTTGATCTGGCCGATGGTGACCGACTGGAAATTGTGCATTTCATCGGCGGCGGCAACGAT
>JANWHR010000155.1 GCA_025450355.1 Micropepsaceae bacterium | reverse complement strand
GTGGTCCAGCAGGGCTATGGGGCGCCTCCTGCTCCCGCATACGCGCCTCCTGCTCCCTCATACGCTCCTCCGGCCACGGCAGCTCCAGATCCTGGCGACTGGTATTACTGCGGGAATCCACAGGGCTATTACCCTTATGTCCGCTCCTGCAACGGGCAGTGGCAAACGGTCCCCGCCAATCCCTCTGCGCCCGCAGAATAGACCTGCTTCTTGGAAGGGGCGGCCATGACCGCCCTTTTCACTTCAGACGCTTGCCATAAATCGCCAATCCGTCGCCATCGGCGTGCCAGTCCGGAATCTCCGCCAGCAGACAATAGCCGTGCGCCCCGTAAAAGCGGCGCGCTGGGGCGTAGTCCTCCCGCGTTGATGTTTCGGCGAAGAGCCACGGACCATCCTCGTCGCGGACTGCGTCTTCTGTGGCGGCCAAAAGCCGCTCGGCAAGCCCTGTGCCGCGCGACCGTGGGCTGACCGCAATCCAGTACAGCTCAAAACGCCGTTCCGTGCCGGAAATCGGGCCGTAGCAGGTATATCCATCGATACCCTGCCCGCCATCCGCAATGAGAAACCGGTAGCCGGAGGCATCGTCCCCCCGCGCGAGGTTTTCCTCCACCAGCTCGCGGGCAATCTGGATTTCCGCCGGGCTGAAAACGCCAGTCAACCGGACGAGGTTTTCTACGGATGTGGCGTCTTCTGGTCTCGTCAATCGACGGAATAGCTTCGCGTTCATTCGCGCGCTCGGCCCATTTTGATCTGGCTACTATCCCATCAGCCAGTTCACATTCCCACTATTCGGCCGGAACTTCGGCCCGGGATGTGAAGTTCCGGCCTGCAAATTTTCCCGCGCGGTCAAGGTAACCGTAGATCACCGGCGTGATGTAAAGCGTCAGCATCTGGCTCAACACCAGGCCGCCTACCACGGCAAGGCCCAGCGGCTGGCGGCTTGCACCACCTTCGCCAATCCCCAACGCAATGGGAAGACTGCCCATCAGGGCGGCCATCGTGGTCATCATGATCGGCCGGAACCGGATCAGCGCCGCTTCTGCGATTGCAGTCCTCGCATCCACCCCGTGTTCGCGTTCGCGGACGAGCGCAAAGTCGATCATCATGATGGCATTCTTTTTCACGATGCCGACCAGCATGATCATGCCGACGAACGCATAGAGGGACAGCGGAATGTGGAACAGGTAAAGCGTGATGAGCGCGCCGGTCGCCGCCGATGGCAATCCGGAGAGAATGGTCAGCGGATGGATCAGGCTCTCGTACAGGATTCCGAGGATAATATAGACAACGAGCACGGCGCCGAGCAGCAGGTAGCCCATGCCCTGCATCGACTGCTGGAACGCCTGGGCGGTCCCCTGAAAGTTGGTGATGACCGAAGCCGGCATGCCGATCCTGGATTTCAGCGCGTCGATTTTGTCAACCGCGTCGCTCAACGCGACGCCTGGCGGCAGGCTGAACGAGATGGTGACGGCAGGCAATTCGCCGAAATGATTCACCGCGAGCGCAGAAGATCCATTTTTAAGGTTCGTGACCGCCGACATTGGCACCAGCGAACCATTCGCAGTCGAACTCAACGCCCCGATGTTTTGCCCGGTCAGGAACAACCGATCCAGCGAGTTCGCATCCTGCTGGTATTGCGGCAGCAGTTCCAGCCAGACCCTGAACTGATCGGAGGGGGTATTGATGATCGAAACCTGCTCGCCCCCGAATGAAGCGCTCAGCGCACTCTCGAGCTCATTCATGGAAATCCCGAGGGCATTGGCGCGGTCGCGATCGACGCCGACATGCACCGACGGCGTGGACAGATCGAGGTCGGAGGTAACGTCAAGAAACCCCGGTGTTGCCGCCAGTTCGGTCTTCAGCCGGGCGGCCCAGTTGTAAAGCTCCTGCGTATCGCCGTCCTGCAACGTGTACTGATATTGCGCCTTGCTGATCAGACCGCCAATGGTGATCACCGGACGGTTCTGCAGATAGACGTTCAGCCCGGGAATTTTCGCAAATTTCCGCCGCAGCTCGGCCATCACCGCGTTGATTCCGAGGCGCCGATCGCGCGGCTTCAGCACGATCGAGAAATAACCCTGATTGGAGCCACCGCGCGCTCCGCCCGAACCCACCGACGACATCGCGCCCGCAACGTTGGGATCACTCCACACGATGTGCGCGGCTTCGTCCTGATGACGCTTCATCTCTTCGAACGAGATGCCGTTGGCGCCTTCGGTAAAGGCATAGAGCCTGCCGACATCGTCGGCGGGCAGGAAATCGGCGGGCATGATCCGGAACAGGAATACGGTCGCCACCAGACTCGCCGCAAACACTCCAAGCGTAAATTGGCGGTGACGCAAACACCAGTTGAGGCTGCGTTGATAACCGCGCTGCATCGCATTGAACCCGGTTTCGCTCAACCGGTAGAACCAGCCGTGTCGTTCGGAATGACCCTGGCGTATTGGTTTGATGAGGCGGCTGCACAGCATAGGCGTCAAAGTGACCGAAACCAGGCCCGAGATCAGAATTGTGATCACGATGGTGACGGCGAATTCGTGCAGCAGCCGTCCGACAATGCCGCCCATGAACAGGATCGGAATGAAGACGCAGGCGAGCGATGCCGTCATCGAAAGGATCGTGAAGGAGATTTCCTTCGAGCCGATCAGCGAGGCTCGCATCGGATGCATTCCGCCTTCGATGTGACGCATGATGTTTTCCAGCATCACGATGGCATCGTCCACAACGAAGCCGACCGAAAGCGTCAGCGCCATCAGCGAGAGATTGTCGAGGCTGTAGCCGAAGAATGACATTCCGGCGAAGGTGCCGATGACGGTGATCGGTAGCGCGATCGCGGGAATGAACGTGGCGGATGCCGTGCGCAGAAAGGCGAAGATCACGCCCACGACCAAAAGCGCGGCGAGCAGCAACGTCACCTGCACGTCGCGAACCGAATTCTTGATGCCGTCGCTGCGGTCGAGCGTGATCTGCATCGAAATCGAGGGCGGAAGCTGGGTCTTCAGCTGTTCCAGTTTTGCCTTGACCGCATTTACAACCGTGATGGTGTTCGAACCGGGTTGCCGGTTGACCCCGAGCGTGACTCCGGTTTCGCCGTTGTACAGACCCGACAACCACTTGTTGTCCACGCTGTCGATGGCGCGTCCAACGTCTTTGAGGCGAACCGGCGCTCCCTTGCTGTAGGCGATAATCTGATCTTCAAACTGCGCCGCCTTGAACAGCTGCCCGTCCGCCTGGATGACCGCCGCACGGGTGGGGCCATCCAGCGTGCCCGTGGCCAGATTGACGTTCATGTTGCGAATGGCGGTGATGACCTGATCGATGCCAATGCTGCGGGCCGCCAGCTTGTTAGGGTCAATCTGGATCCGGACCGCGGGGTGCGCCTGACCGTAGATGTCAACACTGGCAACGCCAGAAATGGTCGAGATCGAGCGGACGATCAGGGTTTCCGCATATTCATCCACCACCCTTGTCGATAAAGTCGGCGAGGTGACGGTGATGTTCATGACCGGCGACTCGGCCGGATTGATTTTGCGGAACGTCGGCGGCGTCGGCATGCTTGGCGGAAGCTGGCGCGTGGCAGACGAAATGGCCGATTGAACGTCGAGCGCAGCCCCATCGATGTTGCGGTCGAGGCGGAAGGTCAGCGTGATCTGGGTTGTGCCCAGGATGCTGACCGAATTCATGCTGTCGAGGCCGGGAATCAGCGTGAACTGGGTTTCCAGCGGGGTCGCGACCGCCGAACCCATGGTCGCGGCATCCATTCCCGGAATTTGCGCCGTCACCACAATTGTGGGGAAATCGACGTTGGGCAACTCGTTGACCGGCAGGGAGAAATAGCTTGCAATCCCGCCCAGAAGCAGCGCCGCCATGAGCAGAACGGTCATGATCGGACGTTTGATGAAAATCTCGGACAGATTCATGGCGTGGTGACGGAAGACCCTTGAACCAAGGCTTCAATTGACACGAAAATTAACTGCCTGGGATGAATTGTTGTTCAAGGTTGTATCAGCCCATATTGCCGCGACACAATCGTGCAAAAAACCGGACGCCATCGGGCAGATTCCCTTAAGGCATTCTTCAGAATTGGGTACTGAAGGTCAGGCGTGCGGTTTGCGACAGTGAGTGCGCGGCAGAGATCGCGTTGTAACTGGCACCGAATGTCACGCCGCCGGAAATGAAATCCAGGGTGAATCCACCAACGATTTCAGACCGCGAGAAGGGTGCTCCGGCAACCGTAAATGTCGAGAAGGGAATCGTGGCGAAAGCAGCGGCTGTGCCGGAGTTGGTTCCCCCGATCACCTCGTGCCCATATCCCGCCAGCAATTGAGGCGCCAGCCGGCCGTTGAGCCAATCGAAGCTTGTGCCGGCGCCGATACCCGCAAATGCGTTCACGGCATCCTGGCTGCGTGACGAGACCGTCAGGTCCACCCCTGCGCCGCCGTTTTGTTCCGTGTAATTGTGATTGAACAGAGCAAGGCCGTTCAGCGTGAGCTGCGGTACGAGACTGATAAATCCGGCATTCCAGATGTAACCACCGGTGATTGCGCCCGACGCCAGCGTCAGCGATGGCGCACTGGTCGAGACGCGGGACAAAGATCCAACCGTGACCGTACGGCTGGCCTGCAAGTCGGCTCCGCCGCCATTCAGCTGGACGTCAAGGAACAGGTTGTCCGCCTTGAACCCCATATAGGGTGACAGCAGGAACCATGTGCCCCGCTCGGTCGCCACGGCTGGCGTCTTCTCGCTGGCATTTGTCTGCTGAATGGTGACCGCAAGGCCGAAATGACCCCTCGTGGGATCGCTGAAATCAATCCCCGCCGTGACTCCGGCGCCGTGGCTGTCGAAGCTGTTCGTACCCGAACCGTTGCCCAGGTCAAACGAACCCTGCAGCCAGGGATTGAACCCGGACTGCGGCAATGTGTTGAGAAGCAGGGCACGCTGCCGGACGCCAATTCCGTTCGTATAAGGATTACTCAATTGTTCGGCCATCGCCTGATTGGCGGCCGAAGAGATGGGCAGCAGCGCGTTCAGCGCGGACTCCAACGCCGGGCTGCTCCCGATCAAACTGAGGGCGGCGCCCAGTTGCGCGTCGCGCAGCGACGCGGTGATCGCCGGTCCGAAAATCGCGGCGGCGTTTCCGGTGAGCCCAAGCTGCGCGACGGTTTTGCGCTGCAGGGTCAGCGTGAGATTGTTCGCATCCGTGGACAGGTTGCTGGCGAAGAGGAACGGCACCTGAATCGTGGACAGGGTTGCCGCTTCATTGCCGAAACTCAGTGATGTGTCGGAATGCACCAGTCTTATGTTCGTGTTGGTCGGCAATACGGCGACCGGTGTGACCGTGATGTGGGAGGCGGCATCGAAGGTCACGGGGCCGCTCGCGGATACCACGGTCGTGCTGTTTCCAACTTCGAGGTCCAGCGTCCCATTCGGGCCGACGTTCAGCGACCCGGCGTTGACCACCGCAGTTGTGTGCAGAATGCCGCCGGCGCCGCTCCCGGAAACCGAAATGTTTACGGTTCCCAGCCCGGTCGAACGCACCTGCCCGGAAACGCTGGCTTTCGCTCCGTTGATACTGAGCTGATTGTTCGCGACGTTCGGGAACAGCAGGTCGCCCGTGACCGTGCCGGTGTTTGTAAAAGTCACGGCTTGCGTGTTGGCAGACAGGTCGGCGGCGATCGTGGCCTGGGAAGCATTGTTCAGTACGGTCGCGGTGGCTGAAATTGTGCCGCTGTTCGTCACCGAAGTCAGCGCGCCCCCGAGGTCCTGAATCGCAAATGCCGTCAGGCCGGTGATGGTCGGATCGGTCGAAACCGCGGCTGCGCTGATTGTGCCGGCATTGCTCAGCGATTGCAGTGATCCGCCGATCAGCGTGGAGGCCGTGCTTTGGATCTGGCCGGTGCCCTCGATCACAATCGCCGTAGCCGTACCCCCCTTGGGCCCCGTGGTCGTTGCAGAGATCGTTCCCGTGGCGGTGTTGGTCAGCGCCGGAACCGTTGCACCGACGCCGATCATCATCGCGGTGGCGCTCGCCGATGTGGGCGCGAGCTGCAGCGGAATTTGGCTGTCGCTGGTTGCAACCGCGGCAATCGTGCCGCTGTTGTAAATTCCGCCGGAGAGCGTCGTTGCCGTACCGCTCGTATCTGACGCGCCGTTGCCGATTTGCACGGCAATCGGCGACACGCCGGGTTGTTCGCCCGTCGCGGTGATCTTGCCCCGGTTGATGATGCTGTATCCCGGCGCGTTGGTGTCGGATACGAGCCCGATGCTGATGCCATTGGCGTCCGATGACACGGTTGGCGCGACAATCAGCGCCGGCGACGCGCCGATCGTGCTCAACACCGCGACCGCCGTCTTGTCGGTCGCGCTGACCGGGCCCGCGTTGAGGATTCCTCCCCCGACATTTCCGCCAAAGGCCGCCGCCCAACCCGGTGACAAAATCGTCGTGGTGGTCCCGACGATGACGCCGGTTGGGGGTTCCGTCTGAACTGTGCCGGTATTGACAAAGGCGCCGGTGATCGGCGCGGTGGTGAGAATGCCGCTCGATGTCGTGCCCTGCGCCGTGATTGTGCCGCCCTGCAGCAGATTTCCGTTCAGTTCCGAAAGGATGCCGATTCCATTGGCGCCAAACCCCGCGACCGCGATGTTCGATCCCGTTTTGGTGGTGATATCGCCGGTGAATGGAGCAATTTGCGGAAAGGCAAACAGCGTTACGCCGGATGCGGTCGTGGGCCCGCTTGTCGTGTACACGCCGACGCCGCCCGGAGTGCCCGACACCTGGCTCAAGATCGTCGTTCCAATCGGCACCCCTGTTCCCGAAACGATATTTCCGGGCGACAGCAGGCCGGTCACCGATGTGACCGTGAGCGTGGTTCCTGAGCCGGTTGCGACAAAATTTGACCCGGTCGCGCTAAGCGCCTCGTTGCTGAGTGCCGCTGTGGTTGCCTGATTCAGAACGTAAGCGCCGTTGCCGCCCGGCGTGCCGGAACTCTGGCCTGCGACATAGGTTCCGGTGGTGAAGCCGGTTGCTCCGGAGACAACTTCGCCGGTGGAAATCACGCCAATGACGTCCGAGGCCGTGAGGCTCGTGGAATTGTTCGCGGCCGTGCCCGTAAACGTCACCGAGTTCGGGCTCATCAGCAGAATGCCGTACTGACCCGTCGTCGTCGGGGCGGTCCCCGTCGTGATGACGTTGATCGTGCCGCTGTTTGTGACCGATCCCGTGTATCCGGGAACGATCGTGATGCCGGTGGCGCCATTGCCGGCCGAGTTCGAAATCGTACCGCTATTCGAGATGCTGTTGTTCGAGTTCAGCAGGACAGCGGGTCCCGACCGTGAAACTTCCACCGAACCCGAGGAGGTGATCGTGATGTTACCCGCCGTGCCACCGGCGGCCGCGTCTGTCTGGACCGGAGACGTGGTCTTGCTGTCGATCGTGAGATCGCTGGCAAAGGCCGGACTGCCAAGCAGCACGCAGACTGCGGCCCATGCGATCAGGCGTTTTTTCACAGCGGCATGCCCCCGGATGTCCTGGCCATGTAGAGCGCACAACAGGAGAAATGCAAACGCAGAAAGCCCGGCAAAACGCGCAGTTTTGCCGCACACGGACGCATTCGGGCGAAAACCGTTCGTCCGGTTAAATTTTCGATCGCTTCCCCGCGCACGCCCGGCAGGCGCAGCCTCGCAATGGATTGATCGGACCGACCGGGCCGGGCAGGGCGCAAGGCCGCGTTGTTATCTGTGATCCTCGATCTCACGGAGCGGATATGAGCAGGTTCGGATTGTGTGCCGCCGCTGCACTCATGCTGGCGGGATGCGCGTCTGACTATGGCTATGGCAGCTACGCCGCCGGATATGGTTCCCCAGCCTATTATGACGGCTACTACGGCCCGTATTGGAACGGCTACTGGGGACCAGAAGGCGCATTCTGGTTTTCCGAAGGGCCAGGGCGCCCGTTCCACCGGGATTTCGATCGCCATTTCCGCCGCGAAGCAGGACTCGGATTTCACCCGGTGACCGGCCACGGGGCCTTTCACCACCGGGTTTGATTTCGCCGGAGCCCAGGTCTTAAGCGAGCGCGCCCGGGCCCGACGCCTTTTCCAACAGCGTTCCGGAGAGGAATATCCGGACCGCCTGCTGTGCGATGCGTTTCCTTTGCGCGAGATTGGGCCGCCGCATCACGCCCACGATGACCCGGTCGCGAACGCCTCCGAGCACGATGTGTACGAACTGTTCGGTTGCGAGATTCACGTCATCGATGGCAAGGATCTGCGGGAGGACCTCCCGGTGAGCCTGCCATCCAAACTGGCCGAGCAGCGGCCGGACATCCGCGCCGCGGAAGCGCAACTGCATGAGATGAGCGCGCAGATTGGCGTCGCGAAGGTGGTGGCGCCGATCGCGAACTGGCGCCCCGACGCTATATTTCACTGCTGCATGCCGAACAGGTTATCAGCAGACCCATATCGCCCTGGTGCAGGCGCTCGCCACGCGCTTCGCCGATACCGCGGCGCTGTTCCGGGCTTTGGGCGGAGGCTGGTGGAACCGGGACGACGCCGCAGTCGAAGCCAACGCAACCTCGCAATAGGGCCCCACGCCCCAAACAGAACGGGCGGGCCATTGGCCCGCCCGCCTGGTAACTCATGCCGTCGCCCGATTAGCGGGATGCAACCTGCTGCCGCAGTTTGGCCATGTCGGCTTCGCTGCGAATGGTGAACAGACCCATCTGATTGGTCCGGTACACCGGCAGGCTGATTTTCACACTGCCATCCGGTTGGTCATAGACCGAGAGATGCCGGATTTCCGTGCCGCGCACCGGCAGCGGGAACGTCGTCCACTGATTGGTCGCCGGATCGTAACGGAAGATCTCATCCGCCGTCCAAAGGTTGCCCCACACATTGTGATGGGCGTCAACGCTGATGTGGTAGGGCTGCATGCCTTTTTCGGGGAACGGGATCATCTTCACGGCGTCGGTCTTCACATTGATCTCAGCCAAAGTGGAGCCCCAACTGTCGCCGACCCAGAGAATGTCGCCATTCTTGTCGGTTCCCATGCGGCGTGGTCCCTGCGCCCAAGGATACGGATTGCCGGTGGAGATGTCCGTGACCTTGTCATAGGCCGCGAGCTGTACCGGAGTCATGAGCTTCTTGATGCCCGGGACTTCCGGAAGCTGAATCTCCTTGATCTTGCCGGTGGCGGCATCGGCCTTGCCAATGATGTCAAAGCCCATTTCCGCCCACCAGCCATTGCCGTAACGGTCGCCGGCCGCGCCATAGGTGCCGCCGGTGCCGATGGGACGTTTCACCGCGGAATCCTTGAAGAACATGAATTCCTTGGTGGTGGGATCAAACCGCAACACGCCATCCGGAGCAGAGGCCCAGACCTTGCCCTTGCCGTCCACGTCCATCGTCACGGCGCCGCCGAGCGGGGACATGGTGTCCGGTGTCGGATAGACATTCAGCTTGGCATCCTGGGCGGGCATTCCCGGCGCCGGGATCAATTCGCCGAGGCTGCGGCGGCCAGGATTGATGTCGAACCAGAAGTGGCCCTGCTTGTCGCGTGTGACGCCATGTGTTGTGGCCGCGTATCCGCTGCCGTCTGCCTTGGCCAGTTTCTTGTAGGAAACTTCGCCG
>JANWHR010000154.1 GCA_025450355.1 Micropepsaceae bacterium | reverse complement strand
TTCCGAGTCTGCCGGCTGCCATTCCGGGGCCGGCAAAGCCGCTGCGGAGGGCTTTGGATATGAACAAGCTGTCACACGGTGCGGCTGCCCCGCGCAAGCCATCGCCTGTCGTTGTGTCAGCAAACTATCCGCAGGGAATTCCACGGAAATTTCAAATCGCGCCCCTCACTCGGCCGCGGCAACGCCAAACCGGAACAAAAGGCTGGAGCAATCCGCCCCGCCAAAGCGTTGTAATGGTGGGACGGTCCCGTTCAGCACAGGTTCACAGCGTTGGAGCTACGATACGTAGTTGAATAGGAGGCCTGTCATGAGACACGAAGAAGAAATCTATGAAGACGACGATGACGGGTCACTGGAAGACGGCCCGGTCTTCGAAGGTGCTCGCCTCGCATACATCAAGCCCATCAACCTGGAAGAAGCGCGTGCGATGGGATTGGTGGTTCCGTCGGAAATCAAACTCCCCGCGAATGTGAAGCTTTACGCTTTGCATGCAGCGGACGGCACGACGCTTGGCATCACCGACAACTGGGCCGCGGCATACAGCGCAGCCGTGCAGAACAATTTTGTACCGTTGAGCGTACACTGATTTTGTAAATCTGCGAACCGCAAGTGATCGCCTCATGCCGCCTGGGCCGCTGATGGTTCCGTGAGCAACGCGTAAAGTGTCGCCGCCTGCGGAGCCCCGCGCAGTTTTTCGCAAACCGCCTGATTTCTCAACAGCCTCGAGACCCGCGCCAGCGCCTTCAGGTGATCGGCTCCGGCGTCTTCCGGGGCAAGCAGCAGAAAAACGAGATCCACCGGCTGGTCATCCATCGAGTCAAAATCGACGGGATGATCCAGCTGCGCGAACAGGCCCGTCATCTTCTGGATGCCCTGTATGCGGCCATGCGGGATCGCAATGCCCTGGCCCATGCCGGTCGAGCCGAGTTTTTCCCGTTCCATCAACGTGTCGAAGATGCGTCGTTCGGGTAGACGCGTCAGTTGCGCGGCGCGGTGCGCCATCTCCTGCAGGACCTGCTTTTTGTTTGCTGCTCTCAGGTGCGCGACGACGGCGTCGGGAGAGAGCAGATCGGCGATTTCCATGTTGTACCGTATCGTCTGGTTCACGCCGGAACCGAGTCAGAGGGTCCGCGGCCGTGTTGTTTCTTCAGCCGTCTTTTGTAGCGTCGCACCCGCTTTTCCAGATGACCGAGCGCGAGGTCAAAAGCGGCATGTGCGTCCGTGGCGGAGGCGTGGGCTTGCATCAATGCACCCGAACTCAGATGGACCATGCAGTCCGCCCGAAATCCGCTTCGTTCCCTCATGAAGGTCACGTTTGCTTGTGCCGGCCGGTCGAAATGTTTCGCGACCGCCGCGGATAATCTGTCACGCACATGCTCCGGCAAAGCCTGGCCAATTTCGATTTGCTTTCCTGCAACACGAATGTTCATCATGCTTTTCGGACTTCCCTGAAGGGGCCGGTGCCATGTCCGAAAAAGGCGCGGACCATAGGTCCCGGCCTGATATGTGTCAACCTGACTGGACAGCCGCCGCATTCGCTTGCGCCTGCCGTAACCGCCGCCTTTCAACCGAGGAGCCAATCCGCAATTCGTCGCGATATTTGGCCACTGTCCTGCGCGCGATTTCTATTCCGTCTGCACCCAAGATGGTGACGATCCGGTCATCGGACAAGACGTGGTCGCGCTCGTTGGCCACGAGCTCGCGAATGCGGTCCTTCACCGCGGCAGCGGAATGCGCCTCCCCACCGTCAACGGCCTGAATCGCAGAGGTGAAAAAGAATTTCAGTTCGAATGTTCCCCGCGGCGTCTCCATGTATTTGTTTGTGGTCACGCGCGAGACAGTCGATTCATGCATCCCGATCGCATCGGCGATGGCTCTCAGGTTGAGCGGGCGGAGATGGCGGACGCCATGGGCCAGGAATGCCTCCTGCCGCCGGACAATTTCCGCCGCCACCTTGACGATGGTTTTGGCGCGCTGATCGAGAGTTCTGGTGAGCCAGTTCGCATTGTTCAGGCACTCGGAAAGGAATGCCCGTTCGGACCGTCCAAGGTTTTTGCGGCATACTTCCGCGTAATAGACAGAATTCACCAGCACGCGTGGGAGCGAGTTCGGATTGAGTTCGATTTGCCACCCGCCGGCGCTGCGGTGGACCAGAATGTCCGGAACGATCGTCTCGGCGTGCTCGGAACCAAACGCGAGGCCGGGCTTCGGGTCGAGGGCGCGGATTTCGGCGATCATGTCGGCGATGTCCGCACCTTCGAGACGGCATAGTGCCGAGAGCGCCGGGTAATCGCGTCTGGCCACAAGATCGAGCCGGGTGAGCATCTGCTGCATCGCCGGATCAAGCCGGTGCCGCTCTCTCAGTTGCAGCGCCAGGCATTCCGCCAGGCCGCGCGCGAATACCCCGCAGGGATCGAAGCCCTGCAGAATCTCCAGAACCTTTTCGCATTCGAAAAGGGCCACGCCCAGGCGGTCCGCGATTTCGGCAAGATCGGCCCGCAAATAGCCCGCTTCATCGAGGGCGTCGATCAGCACTTCGGCAATGAAGCGGTGGTGTGGATCGAGTGCGGCGAGCGCCACCTGTCCTTCCAGATGGGCGCGCAACGCAGGCTTTTGCAACGGAAAATTTTCGAGGTCAATCTCGCCGGAGTCGCCGCCAGTACTCTGCTGCGAAACCCCGGTGATTGGCGGACCGTCCGCTCCGCTGTCGCGGGGGTCATCCGTGAACGAACTTTGTTCCGCGTCCATTTCGCCGATCGCCGCAAAACTTTCCGACAGGGTCTGATCAACCGTAGCCGGAAGTAGAGCATCCTGCGGCGCCTGTGCTTCAGTGTCACCGTCGCCCGGATCGTGTTCGAGCAGCGGATTCTTTTCCAGCTCGGCTTCCACAAAGGCGGTCAGTTCCACGCTGGAGAGCTGCAGCAGCCGAATCGACTGCTGGAGCAGGGGCGTCATCACCAGCGATTGCCCCTGCCTGAGCTCCAGTCTTTGTGTCAGCGCCATGTCCGCAACTGCGCCCTACAGTGAGAAACGTTCGCCCAGATAGACCCGCCGCACATCCTTGTCGCCGACGATGTCCGACGGCGTGCCTTCCATCAGTACCCGGCCATCGTGAATGATGTAGGCGCGATCGATGATGTCCAGTGCTTCCCGGACATTATGATCCGTAACCAGCACGCCGATACCGCGATCCTTCAGATGATGGACGAGAGCGCGGATGTCGTTGATGGCGATCGGGTCAATCCCGGCGAACGGCTCATCGAGCAGGATGTAGGACGGATGGGTGGCGAGCGCGCGAGCGATCTCCACGCGCCGACGTTCTCCGCCGGACAGGCTGATCGCCGGTGTGTGTGCGATGTGGGTGATCGAGAACTCCGCGAGCAGGCTATCCACCAGCGTCGCGCAATGCGCGGAATCCGGCTCGACCAGCTCGGCCGCCACACGGATATTTTCCTCCGCCGTCATGCCCCGGAAAATCGAGGACTCCTGCGGCAGGTAGCCGATACCGAGGCGGGCGCGCCGGTACATGGGGAACCGGGTGATGTCATGCCCGTCGAGCGTGATGCTACCGTAATCGGCGCGGATCAGCCCGGTGATGATATAGAATATGGTGGTCTTGCCGGCGCCGTTCGGGCCCAGCAACCCGACCACTTCGCCGCGGCGCAGACGCAGGCTGACGCCGCGCACCACCGGGCGTTTTTTGAAACTTTTGCCAATCCGTTCGGCCGCCAGGCCCTGAAAGCCCTCAATCACACGGGGCAGGTTCTTTTCAAGCGCCTGAATCATGGCTTCGGCGGATTTTGCGCAGGTGTGGGCGCGGCATTCGGCGTTGCAGGTTGTTCGGGATAGAACAGGCCCTGCACACGGGCGGGTTTGGCCGCGGGTTGCCCTCCGGTTTCGGCTGCTGCGCCAGTTGTTGTTGCAATGGGTGCGCCCGCCGTCATTTTGGCCAGACCCGTTACCATGGAAAATTCCAGCGCCGTGCCGCGCATGACGTTCTGGTCCTTCGTCAGCACAACATTTCCCGTCAGGTGCAGAATTTGCTGCGGAACGTCATAAATCCCCGCATCCGCGATGGCCTGGCCGGAGGGTGAATCAACGATCACATGGCCCTCCGCTTCCATGCGCGACGCCCTGCCGCCGGGCGCGAGCACCTTGACCTGGTCCGCGTGTAAGTTCACCATGCCCTGCGTGACAATCACGGTGCCGGTATACGTTCCGGTGTCGCCGTGCAGGTCCGCCAGAAAGCTGTCGGCATTCACCGCAATCGGCTGGCGTGAGTTGAGACCGAGCGGATTGCCCGCAGGGGGTAGGGCCGCCTGGCCGGCGGTGGCCGCGAACAGGAAAGCCGCCGAGATCAGCAGCGCGCCGGTTCTGGTCATTGCTCCTTACCCCGAGTTTGTCCCGAGAGGCTGCCGGGATTGAGCACCATGTGGACGTTACCCCAGAAGTGAAGCTGCCGTGATGCGCGGTTCAGGGCGAAACGCTGCGCCCTGATCCGGCCGAAAGCGCCCTCGGCGGAAACTCCTTTGTCGCCGTGAATGGTCCCGCCCCGCAGATCGGCCATGGCCGAATCGGTGCTTGCCTGATAGCCATTCTGGGCCGCCATGTGAACGCCGCCGGCCAGTTGCAGCAGACGGGTGTTGGTGTTCATCACCCCATTTCCCGCGGTCAAATGGATCGCCGTGCCGTCGTTGAGGCTGAAATCCGCAACGATATCTTCCAGCCGGATGCGGTCGGGCGCGCCCGTTTCCGGTGTCGCGCGCTTCGCCGATACGACAAATGGTTGGCCGCCGTTGTCGGTTCCCGATAGTCTCGGGCGATCCATCGACAGATCATTCGCGAGCTTTGACACCCGCGGAAACGAGATCTGGATGCGCCCCGGGTTGGGCTGCACAACATAGGCCAGCACCAGAATGGCGAGTCCGATGGCCGAAAGCGGCAGGGCCCCTTTCATGATGCGAACGAACACGCTGTAGCGGCGGGCGCCGCTCAGCGTCGCGCGGGCAGCGACGCGGAACTGGCGCGCGCGGTAGGTCAGTTGCGCGCTGGCGAATCCCTGCGCTTTCCTGATCTCGCCCTGCATCAGCGCAAACCCGCGCGCAGGCAGTCGTGGACATGCAGGATTCCGGCCGGACGGCAAAGCTGATCGCCGGGATCGACAATGAACAGGCAGGTCACCCTGGGCGTCGCATCGTTCATAGTGGCCAGCGCTTCTGCGGCCAGCATGGCTGGCGCTACCGTCTTCGGATTCCTGGTCATGATTTCGCTGGCCTTGCGGCCGAGGAGCTCAGGTTCCATGTGCCGGCGCAGATCGCCGTCGGTGATGATGCCGAAAAGACTGCCTGCCTCATTCGCGACGCCCGCCACGCCGAAACCGCCAGCCGTCATGGTCAGCAGCACCTCGCGCATGACCGCGTCCGGCGATACCAGCGGCATACTGCTTCCGGTGTGCATAATGTCTGAAACGCGGATCAGCGCCCGTCCCAATGCGCCGCCTGGATGGAGATCGCGATACTGGTCGGCGGAAAACCCTTTTCGCTCCATCAATGCAACGGCAAGGGCATCGCCGAGCGCGAGCATCACGGTGGTGGAGGTGGTGGGCGCGAGCCCCATGGGGCACGCCTC
>JANWHR010000153.1 GCA_025450355.1 Micropepsaceae bacterium | reverse complement strand
TCATATGGCCCGTTTGGCCAACGGTGCGGTCTGCCTCCGTGTCAACAATCATCGCGGGCGGTACGGCAATCTGGCACTGCCCACCGCCGCCCCTGTCGTTGGGATTTGCCGTTCGCGTCAGGCGCTGCGGCGATTTCACAATTTTCCACCCCGGCGGCGCCGCCGCGATCAGCGAAGCTGCGCAAACGACAAGGCTGAGAGACCAGATCATCCCACGGACGTGTTTGAGCATGGCTCGCTCCTCTTTCACGCGTTTCGGAGCGTCACGCAGCCATCTACGAAACGTCAATCCCTTACGGGTTGCGAAGGCGGCTGAATGATATCCGCCTGACGCATTCTCAGGCACCGTTCCACAATCGCAGCAGCGGACCTTCGCGGCCGTAAAGCGGATCGGTCCAGGGGCATTTTACCCTGAGAATGGCCGCGCGGGCTTTTTCGGAATCCACCTGATCCGGCCGCGGTTCGTCATACCGGCTGTGTGCCGGATAGGCCCCAACCACCAGCAGATTCCTGCTCGCGCTCAACCGGCAATGTCCTGTCCCTGCGGGCAGCACCACGACATCGCCGGCTTTGAGGTTGACCAGTTGCCCATTCGCCCCGCCAAAACGCACTGCCGCACAACCGCGCGCGATTCCCAACACCTCATGCGTGCCGGTGTGGAAATGCAGGAAATCATAAATGCCGTCACGCCACGAATCTTTCCAGCCATTCGAGGCAAGGATTTGCTCGAACACCGCAGCAGGATCATGAGTACCGTTCAGCACAACCGCATTCCGGTAATGAAGCAGTGGAAATGCCGGATTGTTCGGCGTTTCGCCGTCATCTCCGAAGCGGCGAATGACAGGTTTGCGGTTCCTGATCAGGGCCGCCAATTCTTCGCGGGCCGGCCGGCGCAAGCCGGTCAGCTTCTCAACCACCTTCTTTGCCTGTTCGATCAGCACATTTGCCTCCTCACCGAATGCGGTAAGGAATAACGCGCCAGCGGGGCTCTCAGGCTAAAGCGCGAATTTGAAGTCTATCGCCACGTAATCGGCGGTGTTGTTGTTGTAATCCCCTGTGAGGACGACCGCGTGCGTGAACGGGTCAACGGAGTTTACGCTGCCGGTGACGCTGCTGTGGCCGAGCGCCAGATAATGCGCATAGGAGAGATCGACCACGACGCCCGGCGCAAAACTGTAGCCGGCACCCACCCCCAGCATCAGCCGGTCCGTATCCGGAATACCGACGGTGCGGTACCGGTCACTGACCGGCGACTGATCCCAGCCGATTCCCGCACGCAGGGCGAGCTGCGTCATGGGGCGGTATGCCCCGCCCACGGAGAACATCCAACTGTCCCGATAGTGCTCCGGTTGCAGCAGCGGCGGATTTTGGCTGGTGACCGTGACCTGTTTGAAACCGCTCCACAGGTCATATTGCATTTCGGCGGAGGCGCTCCATTGGGGTGTGAAGTCATGGGTGAAACTCACCGCGGCGATTCCCGGCAGATCGACGCCCGACGCCGTGGCAGGACCGCTCGCGACCGGTATCAGCGCATTGGTGAAATCAAGACTGCCCGTCAGCTTGTGGTCAATTCCGGAGCGCCAGGTGAATCCCAGACGCGTCACATCCGTTGGCTGCAGCAACAGGCCAAGGTTGTATCCCACCGCCCAGCTGCTGCCATTAAGCATATAGACCGCATCCGGAACGGCGGCCTTCGCAATCAGAAATTGCGGGATCGCAGCGCTGTCTTCGACTTTCAGCCATTGCGCCGAAATGCCCCCGCCGACCGAAACCTTGTCCGTAATCTTCCAGGCAATGTTCGGATTGATGTCCGCCGAAACAATGAAAGATTTGATGCCCTGGTAGCGGCCGACAAACATCGACTTGTAATTGATCGTATCGCCATACGGCACGGTGACGGCGAGTCCCGCCCACAGCCTGTCACTCAACGGCGCGACCACGTAGAAATTCGGAATCAGGGCAGCCTGACCGGATTGTCCGCCCTGCGTTCCGCTGATCGGGATGGTTCCCGCAGCAGTCGCCGATCCCGAGAAATGGAACGACGGGAAAAAGCCGACCGCGCCGATTTCCACCGCGGGATCGGGCAGCCGGACCATCCCGGCGGGATTATTGAAGACGGTTGCGGGATCGTCGGCGCGTGACGCATTGCCGGCTTGTGCCAGGGCAACACCTTCAGCGTTGTTCTCCCGCCCCATAAAACCCGAGGCTACCGCCTCGTGAGCTGTCAACGACAACAGGATGGAAGATAGCGCGGCGAAGTTCTTTGAACGCATGGCATAAGCCCCCTGTGGGATCGCGCGCGCGGCCCGCGCGATCAGCTTCTGATTCGCCCATTTTGCATGATGTGGTTAATGGGGGAATAATTCCAGCCATACCCTTGGCGTTCAGATGCCTGTCAGCATCTGCGGGGCGATGAGGCGGGCCGCGGAGTTTCAGTCGCTCCCGTGTCCGGCGAGCTGTGCACTTGCCACCGTTGCCAGCGGATTGGGATTGACCGGTGTTCCAAGCAGCGGCTGCAGTTGCGGCGCCAGCGCTTTCAGCAACTGCACCACCATCGCGCTGGTGAAGTGGAATTTTCCGGACTGAGTCCCCCGGACGTAGGCCGTCACCGTCCCGTAGAAATTGTCGCCGAGGAAGAACACGAAAGTTGCGGTCCGGTCCCTTGGCTCGGATGAGATGACATGGGCGCCGGCGCCAAAGTGCTCGTAATTGTTGTTGCTGGTGCCGGTTTTCCCGCCCACGGGGAGGGGCGATCCATCATTGTTGAAATAGGTGCCCTGCAGGCGGACGCCGGTACCCTGCTGCACCACCGCCTGAAGCGCATCCTTGACGACCGCAATCAGCTCATGCGGGTACAGGCGCTGTCCCGGCCGCGGCGCAAACCCCATGTCGGTTTCGTAGGGCGTTTTCGATCCCAGCTGCAGCTGCTCGATATTGGTGGTGGGCAGCCGCACGCCGTCATTGACGATGATGCCCATCAGCGTGGCGAGAGCATCCGGGCGGTCGCCCGAACTGCCAATGGCGGTCGCCAGCGAGGGCACCAGTCTATCAAAAGGCCAGCCCTGCTTTTTCCATTCCTGAAGCAGGTCCGTGAAGGCGTCTTCCTCGGTGATGATCCGGATACGGACGTTCTGCTGGTGCTCTTTGCGGCTGTTGAACAGCCAGCCATAGGCTTCCTGGCGCTTGTCGGCGCTGGCCTCGATGACCTCCGAGCGCGTCGCATCCGGATGCGCGATCAGGTAGGCGCCGAGCCAAAGTTCCAGCGGATGGATCCGTGCGACATAACCGCGGTCGGACAGCGACATCCGGCCGGGACCGTAATTCTCGTACAGGTCGAGGATCTTCTTCTCGTCCGGCTGCGCACCATGGGCGGCGAGGAACTGGCGCAACTGCTGGATCGACCCGTCGGGTTCCAGCGACCGGAAAATCACCGCAAGGTGCGGTGCGGACACACCGGCCTTCTGGATCATGAAGGCGAAAATCTGCTGCGTGCTTTTACCCTTCAGGTCCTTGTAAAAATGATTGAGGTACTCCGATCCTTCCTCGTCGGCAAAACGCTTCAGGTAATCCTCGCGCTGACTGGCGTCGAGATTCTGCAGCACACCCTGACCATGGGCCGCGCGCTGCGCCATGTAATAGGTCGTGATGTCCCGCATCAGGCGGATGAAGGCCAGGTTGACCGAATGGGCCAGCGCGTCGTGCACCGTCCAGACTTGCGAATCTTCCGAACTTTCGAAATTGTGGAAGAACTGCAGCCCGCTGCCGGTGAAAAAGCCCTCGGCGGTGCTGCCGGAATAGCGCCGCTGCATGGCGGCATTCATGAGTCCCTTCAGGCTGTGGTCATGGTTCTCCTGCACATACGAGATCACAAATTGCGACAGCGGATCGTGCGCGTTGCGCGCGGCGGTGCGCAAGGCCGCCGGTGAGTCGTTCAGGTGCTGCCGGTAAATCTGATCGAGAATGTCGAGATAGGCGATCAGCGTGCGCAGTTTTGACGTCGAACCCAAAATCAGTTTCGAACTGCTGTTGATGTCGAACGGCTCATCCAGCGTATCGGCATGAACCCTGAGCACGTTGCGGTCGCCCTTGCGCTCATAAATGACGACGCTGTAGTTCAATTGTGAGAAATCGTCGGTCGGGCTGAGCAGCTGGTAGCCCACCATGCCCAGCTGGTTCACCGGACCAGGGTTTTTCAGGCTGTCCAACACCTTGCTGACATTTTCCTGCACCGGTTCGTCAATGGTGGTGATCGCGTTGAGGTCCAGGCGGTCGAGCGCGTAAAGATTGGGCGCATTCAAAACGCCCAGCAGTTCCGTCCGGATCGCATTGCTGGCCTTGTGACTGACATAGGATACCGGCGCAGGCGCAGGCGGCTTGGACCGGTATTGCAGTTTCGTGCTCAACGCCGCATCGGCCAATTCGGGCGTGATTACGCCGGCTTTCTCGATCAGCCGGAGATTGGTATCCGTTTCGGCTTCCAGATCCGCGTGGTTTTGCAGCAGATAATAGGCCGGCCGCCGCTCGGCGATCATCAGGCTCAAAACCTGTTTGTAAATCGTCGCCTTCTGTTCCAGATTTGACGGGCTGTCGGGTTCCGACAGAATATGATTGGCCGCGTCGAAATCGGTGCCGTACCAAACCCTCAGCCCGTCGGCGATGCCGATCACTTCGCCATAACCGGGGCGCGAGCTCAACGGTGTCGAGTTGATGTAACTCATCACGATATGCTTGCGCGAATCGATCGTGTTCGGCCCGTTCATATAGGCGCGCGTCGTCGCCGCCGTCATTTGCAGCAGCTTGTCGAACACACCCTGGGTCCGGCCTTCCGGCTCGTGTTCGTATTTCTCGATCTGCGTCGCGAGCGTGCTGCCGCCACCCGCCATGTCCCCATGATGGCCAAGCAGCCCCGCGATCTGCCCGCCCGCGGCATGGAGAAAGCGCTGCCATTCCACGGCGGGATTCTGATAGGGGTGATTGGTTTCGAGCAGGGTATGGTTCTCGATGAACAGTAGCGTCTCGACAACCAGGGACGGGATTTCGCCAAAGGATTTGTAATAGCGTTCGGGATAGGTTGCGGCGTAGAGCAGCCGGCCGCTGCGGTCGCGCAATTGCAGTCCGGCCGTGGTCTTCTCGTCGTACAGCGCATAACCGTGCCGCGTGGCAAAGCGATCCAGCGACGGGGTGAGCTTGGCCTGCTTGTCAACCTTGAATCCGCGTGCCTCCAGATTTGCGGCATATTGTGGAATCTGGCTATAGCCAAGGCGGGTGTCGTAAGGGCCGCCGACGGGGAATTTTATTCTCG
>JANWHR010000152.1 GCA_025450355.1 Micropepsaceae bacterium | reverse complement strand
GTCTCCTTCGCGGCTGCGCGGCCCATGCGCAGCATCACTTCCTCTGTGACCGCCTGAATGGATGCGGCAATGTCCATGTGATGGCGGGTGAGCGGTTGATCCGGCCGCCGCGCCGGACTTCCGAACAAACGGTCGAACCGCGCGGACGTCATTTTCAGGCCGGTGCAGTAATCGAAGTAGTCCAGCGCCAGACGAAAACTTCCGTCTGGTTTCAAGTCCATCAGTTCGGTGAGAATTTTGTCCCTGAAGCGGGGTTCGCCATAGGGGGCGAGCCCCATCAACTTGTATTCGCCGGAATTGACCCGGAACCCGGCGTAATAGGTGAATGCTGAATAAAGCAGCCCGAGGCTGTGCGGCCAGTGCAGTTCACGGATGATTTCAAGCTGGTTTCCGCGCCCGAGCGCCATCGACGCGGTGGCCCATTCGCCGACGCCGTCGAGCGTGAGCACCACGGCGTCCTGAAAAGGCGAGGCATAAAACGCACTGGCAGCGTGGCTGTGATGGTGTTCGGCAAACAGCAACCTTTTGTCCCAATCCAGCGAGGGAAAGGCGGCCTTCATCTCCTTCACCAGAAGTGAGCGCTGGAACAGCTTTTCTTTCAGCCATACGGGCATCGCGGTCTGAAAACTGCGAAAGCCGCGCGGCGCAAACCCGATGTAGGTTTCCAGCAGCCGCTCGAACTTCAAAAACGGTTTGTCATAGAAAGCGACAATGTCGATCGCGTCAGGCTTGGTCCCCGTTTCCTCAAGACACCAGGCGATGGCCTTTTCGGGAAATGCGGAATCATGCTTTTTGCGCGTAAAACGTTCTTCCTGGGCGGCGGCCAGAATTTCGCCATCCGTGATCAGCGCAGCTGCGCTGTCGTGGTAATAGGCGGATATCCCTAAAACGCGCATGCAATGCGGCGGAAATCAGAACACAGTGTAGATGAACGGCGCAATTGCGGAGCCATGCGCGAGGACCAGCAGACCGCCGAGCATGGTCATGAGCATCAGGACCGGAAGCAGCCAGTATTTTTTCCGGTGCCGCATATAGCGGCTCAATTCGACGATCAGCGCAGCCATTTGATCCCCTGACTCAAAACTGGTTTTTCATGGTTGCGGGCGGCGGGCCGGGCGGATCGCGCATGATCCAGTAGCTGTTGGCCTGCGGATCGAACTTCCGCCGCATGGGATCCTTTCCCATGAGGCGTAGTACGAAACCCGTCGGAACGACGCCCAGGACAAAGATCACCCCCATGACGACCGGATTTACAATTTTCTGGAGCAACAGACCAAGGCGGTGCCACGCCATGTTGATTGGCCGCAGCCACGCGGGCGCGAGCAACGCCAGCGCGGCAAAAACGAATGCGAACGGGAACAGAAACCAGCGCGGTTCGTGCGCGTGGATCACCGGAACCAGTGCGATCACCACCAGTGCGCCTGCGATAATCAACCCGAAGCTGCGTTCGGAACCTCGGGCAGCCTCTTCCCTGTGAAAGCTTTCATGGAAATTGACATTGCCCGCCATAATGTCCGTCACACTCCCATTGCGCGCCTTCGCGCGAACATGTGAATCTGTTGCGCATGGCGCAGGAAGTGTCAACGACATCTGCCAGGCGAGGCAGCTTGCGCGTAGTGGCGCGGCTTGGCAGTGTTGCACCAATCACATCGCGGTTGCAGGCGGAGACCGCCGCTGCGAGGTAAGCCAGGTAACGGAAGGACTCCTCCGGTGAACAAGCGTATCCGGAATGTGCTGGGGAACATCGCGCTGGTTCTGGGTTCCGTTGTGTTCGTATTTGCGGTGCTGGAGGGTTATCTCTGGATCGACAGCGATCTGTCCAATCCGGCCAATGCCACGGTCATCTCAGCCGCAGCTCCGGCTCCTGCCGCTCCACCAGCTTCCGGGGATCCCGATGCAAATGTCCCACCCGGGATTGTCGCGGCTGCGAAGGCGCGTCAGCGGGTCACAGTGATGCCCGATGCGTGGCAGCATCGCGACGTGAACGTGCCGGGCGCTGCTCACGCCTATTACTGGCAGGGCGTTCTGCATGTGCTCGATTCGAATGGCTTCCGGCGCACGACCCCATTTCCGCCGAAGGATCCAAATGTTTTCCGGGTCATGATTGTCGGCGACAGCCTCACCTATGGATATGGAATTCAGGAGAAGGACACGTTCACAGGGCTGCTCAACAACTGGCTTCAGAAGGATTACCGCGTCGAATTTTTGGATTTGGGCGTGTCGAATTATCAGTCGGAGGACATATTGAGGGTGATCAGGACATTCCTGCCCCAGCTTCATCCCGACCTTGTGATTTACGCCGTTTGCCAGAACGATTTTCTTCCGTCGGGCGTTGGCCAGTATTCGGTCGATTGGCGATTTCCCCTTCCGGAACGCGTAAAACTTTTCCTGATCGCGCACACACGCAGTGGTGCCTTCCTGAACGGCAAATACGACGGCGCACTGCGGGCGCTTCATCTCAGGCGGGATTTCTTCGACGACATTCTGCGGGATTTCGCAGGCTATCAGAAACGGTTCCGGCGCGATGTGGGCGAGATGAATTCCGTGGTGAACGCGGCTGGCCTACCGCCGATGATGGCTTTGGTATTGGATCAATATCCCGATTACCACGGCCGCGGATATCAGATCACGAAAGTTGCCGAAGCCGCGCTTCGGGACGCCGGCATGGATGTCATTCCGATGGAAGATTATTACCGCCGCCATGACCACGAGGTCATGCAGGTTTCCGAATGGGAGGGCCATCCCAATGAAGTGGCGAATTATATCTGGGCGGGGATGATCATGGATCGCCTGCGCGAACGCCCGTATCTGGCCCGCTACAAACGCTGACGCGGGCCATCAACAACTCGGTTCGCCATCCTGAATTGGGAACTTTTCGTTTCGTTCCCCGCCAAGTTCGTTGGGTAAATAATCCGTAAAACCTTCGTCCCTTCC
Organism: Micropepsaceae bacterium; assembly: GCA_025450355.1. GTDB lineage: Bacteria > Pseudomonadota > Alphaproteobacteria > Micropepsales > Micropepsaceae > CAIYRG01. The sequence continues at coordinate 3,941 of JANWHR010000152.1, read as the reverse complement.
ATCACCCGCACATCGGGCTTAAAGTCCGGCGGGATAAGAATCTGCGACTTACTGAGGGAATCTTTATGTCCGATGCAGTGTTGGACCGTCCGGCGCCAATCCGATTCCCGACCCAGCAGGAAATTGCCGGAGCGCTGCTCAGGGGCTGGATTCTGGTTCTGCTTGGCGCCATCGCCGGACTGGCATGGTCCAGGGACAATTTGCGTTCAGCATCTTACGAATACCGCGCCCAAATGCAGGTGACCCAGGTGCAGAGCACTGGCGGAGAGGGAGGTTTCGGCTCCGCGGGTTTATCGGCATTGGCCAGTGCGGGACTTCCGATCGCGCAGAACGGGAACGAATTCCACCTCTATCTCGACAGCCTGAAAACCCGGGATATCGCCGACGAGCTGGCGAAGGACCCCGTGATCATGCACAAATTGTTTGCTTCCGAGTGGGATGAAGCGACGCAGAGCTGGCATGAACCGCCCCCGCCGGTGGGCATGGATGCCTGGACCAGGCGCCTGAAAGACTGGCTTGGCTTCCCTTCCGTTCCCTGGCACGCGCCAGACGGTGAATCGATGTTGAACACGCTGCAAATGCTGGTGAACCTCGAACAGGATCCGCGGCGGCCCTATCTCGCCACCGTCGTCGTGAACTGGTATGACCCGCAGTTCGCGGTGAAATTCCTGACCGAGTTACACAAGACCGCCGACAACGCGCTGCGGCAAAAAGCCATCCGGCGCACCAACGACTACATCGCCTTTCTCAACAACCTGCTCAGCAGGGTCACGGTCGCAGAACATCGCACATCCATTGCCCAGGCGCTCAGCGAACAGGAAAAGACCGCGATGATCGCCCAGTCCGGTTCTGCCTATGCCGCCGAACCGTTCGAACGCCCCTGGGTCAACCAATTTCCGATCCAGCCAAAGCCCACACAATCGCTGGCCGAAGGTGCTTTTATCGGCGCGCTGCTGGGTAGCCTGCTTGCCCTGGTGTTGTGGGGGACGACGCCCCGTATCAGGGCGACAATCAAACGGCTGACAAAACGCCGGCTTCCGCGCCTGGAATAGGCCCGCCGACGGCAGTGTCTCCGGATTGATGGCCTACAACTGCGCGGGCGAGTCGCGCTGTGGCGTGCCCGCTGCCTTTGTGTGCCGGTCCATGCCCGCTTCGCGAAGTGTTGCACTGTTTTGGGCTTCCGGCTTCCGCAGCCCGTTTTCGAGTATGAACAGCGCCAGGATGCTTTCCGCGACAGTGCGCTGAAGCGTGTACAGCAGACCCGCTTTTCCGCTGAACAGCAGCCCTTTCGCGAACAGGCAATAAAAGAACACCGCGATCGGCATCAACGGCGGATGCATGCGCAGCCAATCACGCAAGCCCTCTCTCGTCGGCCGCAGCCTGGCCTCCTCCCGGCTCATGTAGTGGGACTGAGCGGTCACCCATTGCTGCATCGATTTCCGGTCGTCGTGCAGGATTCGGCTATTCAAGCTTGCGGTGATGCCGTGCACCACCCAACCCTCTGTGTGCCCCTCATCGGAAATGGAATAGCAGCCCTGCCGCAGCAGGACCGGCTTTGGCGGATAGAGTGATGCAACCAGTTTCCGCGAGAACACCGCGTAATCGAAACGTGCAATATAGGCAGACACGCCGGATTCCGGATTGAGTGAAGCGATCTCGCCTGCAAATCCATCCGTAAGTTGATAATCAGCGTCAAGACGCAGCACCCATGGCGTACAAATTCCAGTCTCTTCCATGGCGTAGCGCCATTGCGAAGGGTGACTGTCGAATTCCCGTTGGAACACCCGAACGCGCGGTTGCGCCGCGAGCAGCGCCAGCGTCCCGTCCGTGCTCCCGCCATCGACCACCACGACGTCCGTTGCCCATGCGAGCTTTGCAAGGGTCCGCGCGATGTTCACGTCCTCATTGAAAGTGAGCAAAACGGGAGTAATCGCATCGAGCATGCGGCTTTTTGCCGGCGCCGCAGTGTTCATCATGCGACCCGGACGACGGATGGCTTCGCACCCAGTCCCGTCAGCCATTCGTAAACCTGCATCATGTCGCGTCCGGTGCGGCGCCAGGAAAAATCGCGCGCCATCCAGACGCGGCCACGTTCGCCCATCGCCGCCAGAGTCGCGGGCGGTTGCGCAGTCGCATCGGCCAGCGCGGCCGCCAGAACGTCAACCCCCGCGTCTGTCCACCAGCCACAGCCGTGCTCGACCAGCCCCTGCCATGGCGCACCCCTGCTGGCAATGACAGGGATGCCCGCTGCGAGCGCTTCGGCGACGGTCACTGCAAAATTGTCATTCAGCGTCGGCAGCACGAACAGATCCGCAATTTCGAACGCAGCATATTTGCTGTCGCCATAGAGCGGGCCTTCGATCGTCACCCGCGACAATCCGAGTTCCCTGGCAAGAGCCTTCAGCGTCTTGTCATGACCGTTCTCGGCAGGACCGACAATCCGCAGCCGCCAGTCTGGCCGCGCGGACTCCAGTCTCGACCAGGCCCGCAGCAGGATGTCGAGGCCCTTTTTCGGGTGAACCCGCCCCAGCGACAGGATCGTCCGGGCACCACGGCCGGCCGCCGGTGCTTTTCCGTTCGGGTGTACGTCGATCCCGTTTGGAATGATCGCCACCGGCTGCCGCAACCCAAACGCGCGTATATCCTCGTATTCCTGTCCGCTTGTCGCATGGAAGCAGACGGCTGAGGCCATCGCACGCCGCTGCAACAACAACCAGAAGGCCTGCTTTTTAGTGCGGGAAAACGATAGCGCCACCCTGCTCAACATGCCACGGGGTGCGACGATCAGCGGCCGGTGCGCGATTCTGGCAGCCGATCCCGCATAGACGTTCGGCATAAGCCAAAGTCCGTGACCGTGGATCACATCTGCGCCGGATGCTTCGTGGCGCAGCGTCTGGGCCATGCCGGTTGAAGCCCGCACGGCGCTCAGCACGGGCACCGCGGAATGGCTCCAACCGAAGTACCGTTCGCGATAAGTTCCCTCCGAAACGCCGCCTGCGGCCTTGCCCACCGACATCAGCTCCACCGTGGCCCCGGCCGCCGCGAGCTCGCGGCAGAGTCGCGGCACGCTGTAGGCCGGTCCTCCATCCTCCGGCCGCAACCCGGCTATGACGTGGATGGCGCGCATTCTCTTTTTTCCTGGGGGACGTCGCGCAGCAGCTCGTCACTGTAACGGCGGCCATAGGCTGACCAGGAAAGACTCTCGCGCAATTCCGGAGCGAGCGGTGTAAACCGCCCTGCAGACAGCAACCGGCACTCGAGCGATTTTATCATCTTTGCCAGTGTTTCAACATCGCCGGCAGGCGCGACGAAAACCCGGTCCGAGAGGCCTGGTTTCGCGGCGAGATCGGGGCCGCCGGTTTGGTCTGTTGCGGTGACCGGCAGCCCGGCAGCCAATGCCTGCAGCAACACCATTCCAAAGCCATCCTCACGCGAGGCAAGCACAAATGCATCTGCTTCGGCGTAAAAATTTCGGAGCCTGGATTGCGGCACGGAAGGGCAATGGAGAAAATTTGTATCCGCCAGCGGAAACGGACAATCACCAATGCCGCCAACATGGATCAGACGAACGCCGGCGCGTCTGATCGCCTCCGCCAGGACGTCGCAACCTTTCCGCACGGACCAGGCGCCAACGTACAGGAATGTAATCGGAACGCATGGAGCACCAGCCCGGGCCGGACAAAACGCCCGGATGTCCACGCCGTAGGCATTGCGGAAAAGCTTGCGAAATGCGGCAGCATCCCGTCGAAAGCTCTCCTGGGCGTGCAATGACGGGATCACAATACGGTCCGCAATCTGATAGCCAGCCAATTCGCGGCTGATCGTCAATGCGGTGGGGCGTTCGCCGTGAGCCGCCGCCAGAATCTCGTCTTGCGCAAGGATGTGCTTACTTCCGCGCTCCAACCAGAGTTTCGCGCCAAAACGCCGCCTCGCTGCGCAAG
>JANWHR010000151.1 GCA_025450355.1 Micropepsaceae bacterium | reverse complement strand
GTGATTCAGTCCCAGGAGCAAGAGACGCTGCATATCGTGGCACGGGTTTTCAACCCGTGCGGAACATTCTCAAACTAAGGAACCCTGCAAATTCGAGACGGCACGCACGGGTAGAAAACCCGTGCCACGGGTAACACCCTATCGTGCCGGCATAAACTGCACGGCGACGACCGTTCCGATCATCAGCACAAACCCAATCACGCTGAGCATTGCGGCGCGGCGGCCTCGGAAGCTGGGGTTGATCGGCGAGTGGAGCACCAGCGCGTAGACGATCCACGCGACGAACGCCAGCACCACTTTCGGATTGCGATACCAGTCGGGGCCGAGGCTGTTGTGGCCGTGCGAATCGAGCGCGCGCACCAATCCGGTCACGAGGCCGATCGTCAGCAGCGCGAATCCCAGCGAAACGGAGACGAAGGTCAGGTGCTCGAGCCGCTCCAGGCTGCCGAAGCCGGGGCCGGGCATGAGCTTTTTGTTTCGCAACTGGCGGTTTTTGAGGAGGTACATGACGCCACCGGCGGCGGCGATGGAAAAGGCGACGACGCCGCCGTAGGCCCCGACCAGGTGCGTGAGTGACCAGGTGCTTTCCAGATAAGCGTGGGGCTTGGTCCGCCCGAAAATGGCAGCAAGAATCAGCAACAGAATGACGATCGGAATAATGAAGACGTCAAGCCCGCGCAGCGGGTGGGCGCGCTGCATATATCCCACCAATAGCGCAAGAAACAGGGCCAGCCAGATCAAGGCGTCGAAGTTGTCATCGAGCGGGAGCCAGCTTTGCCGCACGATCGAATGCCAGACGATCACCGCGACGCCGATCAGTGTTCCGGTGTACAGGCAGATTTTGGCAGTGATGCGGACGCGCGGTTGATCTGTCCAGAAGCGCGCCAGGGCGGCAATTTCTCCGGCGGCGAAGACGCCGATGCCGGCGGCCAGCAAACCGATCTGTCCTGTCGTAGGCACGTCAGACATTGCCAATTTCCGGATACTTTTCCCGCAGCCAGGCGCGAAGGCCATCGATTCCGGCGCGATCGAGCGTCTGCACCGCTTCTTCGCGGGCCAGGTCGCAAAGCGCCTGCGCTCGCCGGGCCGTCGTGAGGGATTCGTTGCTGCGCAGCAGGGGCCGGAGCGTCCGCAGTGCCTCGGCCATCTTGAGGACCCGACGGTCCAGCGATCTGGCGATCTGGTCGCGCAGCTTCACAGCGAGCGCAGGGCTTCCGCCTGCCGAGACGGCGACAATCACCGAACCCTCCTGAAACTTTGCCGGCGTGATGAAATCTCCGCGCTCCGATTCATCCCCGTCCGCCCTGCACACCAATATGTCACGATCCCGGCAGTCCCGAACGACGGCAGCGTTGACCGTCGGTTGATCCGTGGCCGCGAAAACGAGCCCCGCGCCGTCGAGATGATGAGCGGAATATTCTGATTCAATGCGCTCGACGGTTTGCGGCAAGTCGGGACAAAAGCGCGGCGCGACGCAGCGCACGCGCAGGGCTCCGGCGGAAATCACCCCCGCCGCCTTCCGCGCCGCCACCGCCCCCCCGCCGATGATCACCACCAGCCGATCGGTCACATCCAGCAACACAGGATACGCGTGTGGCACGAAACACCAATCGTATTGCCGCGGGTTGGTTTGGTCCAATCAGTAAGTTCGGCATAGACAAGCATTGAATGCGCCATTACCTTCGTCATTGCGCCGCGATCGAATGATGTCGGCGCGAGGATTCAAGCGAAGGAGGCTGAGTGCCAATTTGCGCACTTTTTCGGCGGCGGCAAAGAAGTCGATCCATTTCGCTTTCGCGTCCTGTCGCGCGCGCCGCGGCATGCACGGTAGACCGCCTCGAGCCACGAACGCTGCTGGCCGCCACGATCGTCAATCCGATTCCCAACGCCGTGCTTCAGCAGGACACGCCTTCTTCCATCGATCTCACCAACACTTTTTCGGACACCACGTTCGCAGGCACGATCGCACAAATTCAAACCAATCTCGGATCGATTACCCTCGAACTGTTCGACAAGACCGCGCCGCAGGCGGTCAGCCGATTCCTCACGTATACCGAGTTCGGCCTCTATAACGGCACGATCATCCATCGCGTGGTCAACCAGCCGAGCTTCAAGATTATTCAGGGAGGCGGCTTTCAGCCGGACGGCACGCCGCTTATCAGCCTCAGCCCCCTTTCCTTTGAGCCGGGCAGTTCCAACGTGCGCGGCACGATCGCGATGGCGACGGTCGGATCCGACCCAAACAGCGCCACCAACCAATGGTTCATCAACGACTCGGACAATCAATCGCTGGACGGAACAAATACCGTCTTCGGCGACGTCGTTGCCGGAATGAACGTCGTCGATCGAATCGCAAAACTGACGACGGTCGATGGGACCTCATTGAATCCGGCATTGGATTCCGAGCTGCCGGTGACTTCCGGCACTGCGCCGACTGCAAATAACCTCGTGAACGTTTCGGCCGTGTCGGTGCTGCCGCCGGTAACGCTCAAGGCGACCGCCGACAGCAGCGGGCTGGTTACGGCCTCGCTGAGCGGCGACACGCTCACGTTGACCCCGACGGCGGGAAAATCCGGCATCGCCTACGTCACTGTCACCGCATTGGACCTGTCTGGCACCGTCACCGCCGACACGTTTCGCGTGGAGATCAAGCCTGCCGCCTCGCGCGCTCTCGATGTTCCGATCGGTGGCGGTCAGCCTCACACCGTGAGCTTCCGGCAACCCAATGGCCTCCGCGGCGTCATCAACCTGGGCGGCCCGGGATCGGCAACCGTTCATTTCTCCGGCGACAACGTCGTGCTCCGCAAAGGGGGTGGCATGCACGTGGCCGGCAAGAACATCGTCATGATGGGCCTGGATGCCACCGGCACCACTGCCGCAAGTTCGCTGAATGTGCGCGGTCAGCTCAATCGCAAGGGCGTGACGCAAATCGGCGACATCACCAGCGACGGAGGATTCAACATCGTCCGCATGCACAACGCGCAGCTCATCGGCGACATGACCGCGCCGGGCGGCGTCAATAGACTTCTGTTAGATTACGCACACGGGGGCACAATCACCGTCGGCGCATCGCCCTCCGGCCATTTGCTGGACCTCCGTAACATTGTCTGGTCGGATGAGAATGTTTCCTCTGCCGCGCCGGTCAAAGAGGTCTTCTCCTTCGGGTGGGGAAATGCGGATAACGTCAGCGAGAGTTTCCAGGCACCGTATGTAAAGAGGCTGGTGTCGCGCGGCAGCTTCACACCCGGAGTCCAACTGACCGGTGTCGGCGCGCCCGGCGGAAAAGCGCTGGGATTTTTCCGCGCGCTGGGAACGATCGGCGGCACCTGGAACGCCGCCGGTACGGCCAACATTCACTCGCTGCACGTCGGGGCCATCGAGAGCGATTTCAACGCGACATTTGCCGCCCCGCTGCAATCGATCTTCGTGCGGGGGAACCTGGGCGGCAGCATCACCGCGCCGTCGATTCAATCGATCACCGTTCACGGCACCATGAATGCCGCGAAGTTCACCCTTCAGGGAACGAGCACAGACCTGGCAAATCTCTCGGCGCGACGCGGAATCGTCGCATCGCTGATCAACGCGGCGGGAAACATCGGCTCGATTTCTGGCCAGTTCCTCGCGAGCACCGACATCTATGCCGGAATCGGCGCGCTGGCCAATGGGAAGACGGTGCCGGGCTCCGTGGTAGATTTGTCCGCGTCCAATTTTGTGACACCGGCGTCGATTGGAGCCGTCACGCTTCACCCCGTCGGAAAAGTGATCGGATTCACCGATTCCAACATTGGCGCAACTGTGGTCGGCAACCTGAACCTCGGCAGCACGCGGACCGGCAACGGAGGATCGCCGTTCGGAGTTGCGGCCCGCTCTCTGGCCCATTTCTCCGCCATCGACAAAACCAAAAAGCAGCCGCTGGTCTTCAATCAATTGACCGCGCCGGCGCAAAGCACCAGCTCGGGGGATCTGGAAATCATCCTCGTCTGAGGAATTCTCACATGCAATGTGGCCGCTTTTTCCGTGGCACGGGTTTTTAACCCGTGGCGGGAATGCGGTCTCGCGTTAAATCAGGAAATATCATTGCCACGCCCCAAGCACGGGTTGAAAACCCGTGCCACGCGTGCCATGTTTGAATCGCCCGGCATGTGGAGCATTTACCTCAGCAATTTTTTGTTGACACGCCCGAGTATCACTGTACTATGTCACATAATACAGTCGCGGAGCACGCCTGGGCCTTGAGATTCTAATTACCACCGGGAGCACGACGCCGATCTATCGGCAGATCGTCGAGCAGATCTGCCAGGCAATCGCCTCGGGAAAACTGGCGCAGGGGGACCAGCTTCCGAGCGTGCGCGTATTGGCCGAGGAACTGGTCATCAATCCGAATACCGTCGCCCGCGCTTATGGGGATTTGATCCGCGAAGGGGTGCTGGAGGCGCGCAAGGGGAAAGGCGTCTTTGCCGCCCGGCGCCGGCCTGCGTTTACCAAGACCGAACGTCTGCGCCGCCTGGAAACGTCGCTCGAGGCATTCATCAACGAAGGGCTTTACCTGGGATTCACCAGCGATGAGCTGCGCGAGGCGCTGGAGCGCAAGCTGGCGCGATTCGATCCGGTCGCCGATTCAACTGGAGACAGCCATGATTGACAACGTGATTCAGACCCGGCACCTGACCCGCTATTTCGGCAGCAAACGCGTCGTCTTCGACCTGAACCTCAACGTCCCGCGCGGATCGATCTTTGGGTTCCTGGGGCGCAATGGATCAGGAAAAACCACCAGCCTTCGCATGATCCTGGGTCTGCTCTCACCGACGTGGGGAAGCAGCACGGTATTCGGGCATGACAGCCAGCATCTTCCGCCGCAGGTTCGCGCCCGGATCGGATATCTGGCCGAGGGACATCCGGTGTACGGCTGGATGCGCGTGAAAGATGCGCGGGCCTATCAGTCGAAGTTTTATCCGCGATGGAACGACAAGCTGTTTCACTCGGTCCTGGAGTTCTTCCGGGTCGACCCAAAGACGCGGGCGCGCAGCATGTCGCGCGGCGAGCGCGCGGGGCTTTGTTTGGCGATGACGCTGGCGCCGGAGCCTGATCTTCTGATTCTCGACGACCCGGCCATCGGACTGGACCCAGTCGCGCGGCGCTCGCTGCTGGAGTCGATGGTTTACGCCACCCGCAAAGCCGACCGCACGATCATCTTCTCCTCGCACCTCCTGGCGGACATCGAGCGCATGGCCGATCACATCGCGGTGCTCGATTACAGCATCCTGCGCGCCCAGTGCTCGCTGGAAACGTTCCGAAGCTGCGTACAGCAGTTTGTATTGCGATTTGACCAAAAGCCACCGGAGCTCCCGCCGATCCGCGGGCTGATTCAGTGCATCGCCCGCGACAACGACCTTCGCCTCACGCTGGTGAACCTCACGGAAGAAACGCGCGTGCTCCTCAACGAACTTGGGGCGATCAGCATCGATGAGGTGCCGATCACGCTCGAGGATGCGTTTGTCAGCTATCTGGGTGGGAGCCTGGAAACCATCCACCTTTCCGACACGCCAGAGCTGGTTGAAATGGTTGGGGGTGTCGCATGATCGGCGTCTTTCTCAAGGAGCTGCGCGAGAATCTCAAATGGGCGACGGTGATCTTCGGCGTAATGATCCTGACCGTCGGCTCGTTGATGCGGCAGCACAACCCGCAACTACTGTTTCAGTTGTCTGAGCCGCCGGTCCTTTTCTTTGTGCCGCTGGCCGGGCTCCTGATGGGAGTGGTGCAATCGCTGTTTGAGACGCGGGCGGACAATTGGAGTTTTGTGGTTCACCGGCCGGTGACGCGCAAGCGGATCTTCTTCGCCAAGAGCGCAGCGGGACTGCTGCTTTTGATTGCGGCGCTGGAGCTGCCGTTTCTTTTGACCGCGGCGTGGGCAGCCAGGCCAGGAAACCTGCGGATGCCATTTCAGGCGCGGATGCTACTGCCGGGTCTGGCGGTGGCGATCAACAGCGCGTGCTACTACTTCGCGGGAGTCGTGCTGACGCTTCGAAAAGCCCGATGGTTCGGCACGCGTTTGCTTCCGATTGGATTGGCCCTTTGCTGCAGCGTGGCCGTCCTGCTCGCGCCGGAATTCTGGCAGGCGATGGTGTTTGTATTAGCGGGGGCGGCCATCAGCGCCGTCGCGGCGTGGGGCGTCTTTGCCACCGCGGGTGCGGTCGATGGCGGCACCCTTCCGCGCCTCAGCCTCGGTACGATGATCTATGCCGGAACGCTCGCGGCGGCCGCCGCAGTGGTTGGGTTTCTGGGAATTTTTCAGTCAACCACCGGCTGGTCCTGGTGGAGAATGGACCGGGAGGGGAATGTCATACACGTTGTCACGACCATCCACGACAATCAGCGCACCTTTAAGGTCACTTCGCTTTCGGGCGAGCGTTTGCCCGAATTCGACGGCGTCGATCTGGATGACCCGGCCCATGCCAATTCTTTCCTGAAATTTCCCAACACCCTGCTCGATGACAATCTGATTCCCTGGCCGGCGCGGTCGCAATATTGGCGTGGGAGCTATCTCACGCCCTTGCCGGGCGTCATTTCGCTGCGAGCCGTTGCCAAACCCGGCAGGCGCGTGCCCGCGACGTGTCTGTTTGATGTGCAGCGACGGATCATCGATCTGTATGATTCGACCTCGCGCACGCTCATCGGAACGGTCGGCCCCGCGGGTTTTTCGCCCGGACGCACGCCGCCGCGCGAGTTCTTTCCCGGCCAGCCCCTCAATCCCTCATCGCAGCAGAACAGGCATGCATTGGCATTTGAATCGACGGTCTATTGGATGGAGCTGGATCATCGGCGGGTGCGGAAGTTCTTCGATGCGCCGGCAAACGACCCGATTATTTCCATCGCCGAGCTGACCCCCGATACCGACCCCACCGTCTTCATCGCGACTCGCCATCGGCTGCTTGTCATGGATCCCTCCGGCAAGTTGCTTTTTCCCCAGATCGACGCAGACATCAGCAGCCACTTTTACGTGCCGGCGACCCTCAAGTCGAAGCAGCATTTAATCGTCTGGAGCGGGCCAATGACCGAGAATGTGCAGCATCCGGTCATTTCCGAGTATTTGCCCGATGGAAAACTGCTTCGCCGGATCGAGCCGCAGCCTTATTCATTCACCGTAACGCGTGGATTGCCGCGCATCGCGGTGGCTGGTTTTTTCTATCCACTGGCGGGCCTTCCGCTCTATCGGCCCGGGCTCCTGGGCTTTTTGCTGCAAGTCCCGCCGCAAATCTTGTGGCATTTTCAGTTGTGGCTTTTTGTTGCTGGCCTATTGTGCGCGCTGGTCACGATTGTCCTGGGGCGAAAGTATGGGTTGAGCAGGACGCCGATGATCGGCTGGACGATTGCTGGCGCGCTGTTGGGGCCGGGCGGCGTGATTGCCTTTCTTGGGCTTTACGAATTACCTGTGCGCGAAGAGTGCCCCGTTTGCGGAGGAATGCGGTTGGCCGGTCGGGATGAATGCTCGCAATGCGCCGCTGCTCTCCCGCCTCCGACGTTTGACGGGCGGGAGATTTTCGAACCGGGTGGAATGGCTGGCGCGCTGGCCGTCTAGCCGCGGTTTGAAAAACCGCGGCTAAACGGGATCCATTCGCGGTGGAAACGTGTTTCCCGTAGACGCGCACGGACGGAGCCCGGGCAATGACTGGAGGAAAGTAATGGCGGCCATTTTTTTCCGAGAGCTCCGCGAGAACGCGAAGTGGGCGGCGATGATCTTTGGCGTCTTCTGCGTGCTGATCTTCCTACGCGCCTGGCATACGGGTCCGTTTTATCTGCTTTTCCTGGCGCAGGACATTACGCTGGTTTACGCACCGATTGCCGGGCTGGCAATGGGAATCGCCCAGAGCATCTTTGAAACCCGGGCCGACAACTGGGGATTTGCGGTTCATCGCCCCGTCGCGCGGATGGGATTGTTCGCGGCTAAATGCGCGGCGGGCCTCGTGCTGGTTTATCTCGCGCTGTCGTTGCCGCTCGTGCCGGCGGCGCTCTGGGCGCGAGAGTCGGGGAATCTTCCGATGCCGTTTCAGGGGCGAACGTTGCTGCCGGCGCTAGCGGATGTGCTGTGCGCCGGATGCTATTACTTTGTGGGCATCCTGCTTGCGCTGCGCAAGGCGCGGTGGCTGGGAACGCGCCTGCTTCCGATCGGCTTTGCCCTGGTGTGCAGCACGGCCGTGCGACTGGCCCCGGAATTCTGGCAGGCAATCGTTGCAATAGCTGCAGGCATGTGCATCGGCGCTGTTGCCGCGTGGGGCGTCTTTGAAACCGCTGGCGCAGCCGACCGCGGTGCGGTTCCGGCGATTGGGCTCGGCACGATGCTCTATGCGGGGGCTTTGCTCATTGGCTTCCTTGGCGTGGCATTTCTGGGCATCTTTGAATCGACCGTTCAATGGCACGATCTGCGCCTGGACAAGCGCGGGAATGTTTTACAAACGACTAAGACATTCGCAGATGGCGATTTGACCTATCTCGTAACCGACACCTCGGGCCGCGCCGTTCCCGAATTCGATGGGGTCAATCTCGATGACCCAACCGAAGCCGATCGCTTTGTCCGCTTCAGCGGCGCTTTGGTGGATGATCGGCTGATTCCGTGGCCGCTTTCAGCAATGACTTTTATGGGATATCGCAGCGCCGCGCCGGGCGTCGTCATGCTGCGCACAGTCGCGGCCCCGAGTACACGGGTTCCTGCAACGCCGCTCTTCGATGGGAGCCGGCGGATCATCGATTTATTTGATCCATCGACGAATCTGCTGATCGGCACAGTTGGGCCGTCGGGATTTGCCCCTGCCGGAGCCGGACCTATCGATCGCTTCCCCAGCGAGCTTCTGAATTCCGCGACCCAGCGAGGCACGCGAACGCTTGCATTTGCCAGTGGCGTTTATTGGATGGAGCTGGATCAACGCCGCGTGCGCTCGATCTTTTCCGCCGATGATAAGGACCCGGTTGTCTGCGCGCATGAGCTGGCGCCGGCGGCTGATCCGCAGGTTGTGATTGCAACGCGAAGCCGGCTGCATCTCTTGCGCCCATCGGGCGAAATTCTGTTTTCAATTCCGCTTCAGCAGGACATCAGCAAGTACGGATTGGAGTTTGCGACCCTTCCGGACAACCACCATCTGGTGGTGCGAGGCGAGGCGATCTCGCCGGAGTTCCAGGACGCTTTTCCACCCCGTTTTTGGGAATATGCGCTTGACGGAAAGCTCGTTCGATATACCGAGCCACCCATTCAACCGGATGACGGCGGCGTGACCATCGCCCGGACGGCGGCGTTTGGCCTGGTCCATCCGGTTGCGGCCCTTCCCCTCTTTCCTCGCTGGATGTCGGACCTCATTTTCAGCCTGGATACGCGGCATCATCCGCGGCTGTTTTACGGCCTTCTGGTAGTTTCGGCGCTTCTCTCAGCAGCCATGACAATTCTGCTGGCGCGACGCTGCGGATTTGGGGCCAGGAAAGCGGCCGCCTGGTCGCTCGCCAGCCTGCTCCTGGGTCCCGCCGGGATCGTGGTGATGCTTGGATTGAACCCATGGCCCGCTCGCGAGCGCTGCGCTGCCTGCGGCAGATTGCGAATGGGCGGCCGAAGGGAGTGCTCCCATTGCATCGCCCCATTTCCCGCCCCCGCCCAGGACGGCCGCGAAATTTTCGAGCCGGCCGAGGCTCTGGAAATGGCTTTCTAAACCGTTTATCCACATCAATCTGATCCGATTTGATCCCATGGTCTCCCCGCCAGCGGCGGTTTTGCAGTTGCCCGCGCAACCAGTCTCACATAGTTCCATGTCGAGACGCGCGAGGTAAACCCATGCACGCAGCCCAGATCCGGGAAGAGACCGACATTTTGTTCGAGCAGGCGGTGACGGAGCACTGCCGCCGACTGCTGACCGTCGCTCGCGCGATCGTGGGCAATCGCGTCTCTCCGGAAGACGTGGTGCAGCAGGCGATGATGAATCTGTATGAGCATCGCTCGCGTTATGACTGGCAGGAGCCGGGCCCACTGATGCGGCGCGCGGTCGTCAATGAGGCGCTGCGTGCGCTCCGCCGGCCCAGGACCTCGCTGATTGCCGACGATCACCCCGGCGTCTCGGACAGCCCGATCAATGGAATGATCGAGCGGGAAAATATCGAGCAGGTGCGCTCGGCCATCGAACGTCTCCCCCAGCACTACCGCGCTGCCCTGGTTCTTTGCGAATACGAAAACCTGGCGTACTCGGACATTGCCGAGGCGCTGGATGCGACGATTCCGCAGGTCAAGACGTGGCTGCACCGCGCCCGCCGACAGTTGGCGCGGCTGCTTGCGGGAGTGTTCGATCCCAACGACCTGCTTCAGCCGGC
>JANWHR010000150.1 GCA_025450355.1 Micropepsaceae bacterium | reverse complement strand
TTCAGCCGGCGCGCCATTCCACCTCCTCCGGTATTGCCCGGCATATAAACCGCGGCCGTGCCGGTCGCTTTCGTGAAGGCCTCCGCAACCGCCTTGCCGCTGCCCTGAAAATGGCCGCCGCCATACAGTCGCAATTCGGCGGCGCGCGCTGATTCCATCCTGAGCAGAGGCAGAACCGCCAGCAACGCGACGGCCAGCAAGACCTTGCGCATCGCAATTCTTCCGGGCTGAACGCGGTCGCAAGTCTATGCAGACCGTGCTGTGCAGGCAAACTGCGGCGCGACCCTTGCGCCGCTGCGCCGGTTTGGCCAAGCTGCCCCGTCGTGGTATTTCTGACGCAGAGATCACACAGACGCTGTCGATCCGCGCGGGAAGGAACGTCCATGCCGCAAAATCTCACACTCAACGTGAACGGACAGGCGCACAGGATTTCCGTCGATGATCCAAAAATGCCGTTGCTCTACGCGCTGCGTGACGATCTCGGCTTGGGCAATCCGCGTTTTGGCTGCGGTCTTGGCCAATGCGGCGCCTGCACGGTGCATGTCGATGGCCAGGCGATTCGCTCCTGCACCATCCCGGTTTCCCTGGTCGCGAATCGGGAAATCACAACCCTCTCAGGTCTCGGCACAGCCGAGAAACCGCATCCGCTGCAGACGGCATGGATTGCGGAACAGGTCAATCAGTGCGGTTACTGTATCAATGGCTGGATCATGACCGGCGCCGAACTGTTGGCCCGCAATCCGCATCCGGCGGAGCAGGAGGTGAGAGATGCCTTGTCCGGCCTGATTTGCCGTTGCGGCACCCACAATGCGGCGGTGAAAGCCGTGCTGCGGGCTTCAAAGGCCTAGGGGGGCAATCATGCGCGAACGCGATTTGAATCAACTTGATCGCCGCTCATTCCTCACCGCCGCAGGTGCGTTTGTGGTGGCCCTCGCCACACCCACCGAATGGGCGGAAGCCGCGCAATTTGATTCCGCCGCCGCGGCCGGCGTGCGCCCGGACAGGCTGTCGTCCTATATTTCGATCGACCGCGGCGGCACGGTGACCGCCTATTACGGCAAGATCGACGGCGGGCAGGGCCTCGAAACCTCCGTCGCCCAACTTGTGGCCGAAGAGATCGACGTGCCGTGGGACCGGGTGCGCGTCGTCATGAGCGACACTGCGCAATGCGTGAATATGGGCGGCTCGACCGCCGGCAACGGCTTGCGGCAGGGCGGGATCATCCTGCGGCAGACGGCAGCCGAAGCGCGCCGCCTGCTGATCGGCTTGGCGAGCGAAAAACTCGGCGTTCCGGCAAGCGAACTCACCGTCACGGATGGTGTCGTTCACTTCGTTTCCGATCCATCAAAGCGCGTCAGCTATGGCGAACTGATTGGCGCACGTCCTCTGGATGCGCCGGTGGAATATCACGGCGAGGCGCAACGGCTCACCGTCAAAGTGCGGGCGCCGCTGAAGAAGCCTGAAGAATTCAGGGTGATCGGCAAGCCTTATCCGCGCCGCGATCTGCCGGGCAAGGTGTTCGGCACCTTGCAACAGGTCACGGACGTCAAGCTGCCCAATATGGCGCATGCGCGGATGATCCGCCCGCCGGTCGCCGGCGCCGTGCCTTTGACGGTGGACCAAAAATCGATTTCGGACATTCCCGGCACGCAGGTCGTGTGGATCAGGGATTTCCTCGCCGTTGTGGCCGAAAAGGAATGGAACGCCGTCAAGGCCGCACAGCGGTTGAAAGTCACCTGGTCTGAATCGCATCCCGGTTTCCCCGGCCACGAAAAGCTGTTCGACCACATCCGCAACGCGCCTGTGGTCGCGCGCTCGAGCGACAGCAATGTCCGCGCGGCCGGCGCTTCGCAGGAGCGCAACGAGGGCGACATCGAGGAGGCATTCAGGCGCGCCGCCTTTGTGCTCGAAGGCGAATACGAATATCCCACCATGTCGCACGCCAGCATGGGACCCGCCTGCGCGGTCGCCGATGTGCGCGATGACGGCGCCACCGTCTACACCAGCACGCAGAAGCCGTTTGACTGCCAGCTCGGCATTGCCGAACTGCTTGAATTTCCGCCGGAGAAAGTCCGCGCGATCTGGATGTTCGGCACTGGCGGTTACGCGCGCGACGCGCAGGGCGACGCCACCGCGGATGCCGCCCTTCTGTCGAAACATCTGAAACGGCCGGTGCGCGTGCAGTACATGCGTTTCGAATCCCTTGCCTGGGACCCCAAAGGCACCGCATCGGTCAGCCGCAACCGCGCCGGATTCGATGCGCAGGGCAAGGTGATCGCCTATGAAAACATCACCAAGTCCTTCTCGATGGAGGACTGCAACACCCGCGAACGCCATCCGCAGGACACGCTGGCCGGCATGGCGCTCGGCCATCCGCTGAACTGGCGGGCCGCCTTTGGTACCCCGGGCAACAACTACCAGTTCGACAACGCCCACTGGGGCTGGGAACTGATCGCGCCGCTGATGGATCGCAGTTCGCCGCTGCGCACCACCCATCTCCGCGATCCCTTCGGCCCGCCCCTGATGTTCGGCAGCGAAGCCTTTGTCGATGAGATGGCGGTACACGCAAAATCCGATCCCATCGAATTCCGCCTGAAGTACATCAGTGAACCGCGCGACCGCGAATTGCTCGCCGCGGCAGCGAAACAATATGGCTGGGATAGCCGTCCGTCGCCGACGACCGCGCAGCCGGGGACGGTCGCAACCGGACGCGGTTTCGCCTATCGCACGTTGGGCGGCACGCTGATTGCACTGATCGCCGAAGTGCGTGTGAATCGCGACAGCGGCGTGGTCGAAATCCCCCGCATCGTGGTTGCGCATGACTGCGGCCTGATCGTCAACTCCGAAACCATCAGACACGTCATCGACCGGCAGATCATCTGGCAGACCAGCCGCACCATGATTGAAGAACTGCGCTTCGACGACAAAATGGTACAGAGCGTCGACTGGCTGAGTTACCCGGTGGTGATGATGCCGGGCGTGCCGCGATCGGTGGAGATCGTCACCATCGACCGCCCGGACCAGCCGGCGTCGGGCGCTGCCGAAATGGCCTGTGGGCCTTTGCCTGCCGCCATCAGCAATGCCGTGTTCGACGCGACCGGCGTCCGTTTGCGGCGCATTCCGTTCACGCCGGAACGCGTCAGGGCGGCACTCGCCCGCGGCCCGGAACAGGCCGTCAAAGCCTCACTCTGACTTGCGCACGTTCCCACATCTGTGTGTAGGCGGCCTCAAGGTGACGGGTAAACCGGGCAACATCGAACAGCGGGCAGGTGTCACGGTTGTGGGCAAGCTTCGCCCGTAAGGCGGCGAGGCGCGCGGGTTCGCGCGCCAGCGATAAAGCGAGCGTTTCATAATCCCGCAACGTCGTGGTGACGAGTTCCGGCAGGCCTGCCGCGTTCAATACGCTCGCCGCGACGCGCCCGGCAAAACTGCTGCCTATGCAGGTCAGAAGCGGCAGTCCCGTCCAGAGGGAATCGCTGGCCGTCGTGTGGGCGTTGTAGGGAAGCGTGTCGAGAAAGAGATCGGCAAGCCGGTGACGGGCAAGGTGTTCGCTGAGCCCGCAACGGGGCGCAAAGACGAGCCGAACCGGATCAACGTCACGCTGGGCCGCTTCGCGTTTCAGATTCGCGACGGCGTCCGGGTTGTCCGCCAGCAGCCACAACACGCTGCCCGGATTTTCGCGTAACAGCCGCATCCAGACATCAAAAACCTGGGGCAGGATTTTGAAGCTGTTGTTGAAACAGCAATACACGAATCCATTTTCCGGCAATCCGGCTTCTGTGCGCGTGAGACCTTTGCCGCCGGCTTCGCGTGTCCTGTCGTTTGGTTGATAGCAATCGGGGAGCCGCACAACTTTCTCGGAGAACCATTGTTCGTCCGTATCCGGAATCGTGACGCGGTCGGCGAGGACGTAGTCAATGAATTCCGCGCCCATGGTGGCCGGGAAGCCGAGATAATTCACCTGAACCGGCGCCGGCCGAAATGAAAAAATCGCCGGCCGCGCGTGACTGGTGTAACCCTTGAGATCGACGGCAATGTCGATTTCGGCCTGACGTATCAGTGTGGCAGTCTGTGCGTCGTTGCCCGTGCCTGCCTCGATGAAGCGCTCGAAGCCCCGTTTCAGACGGGTGCGCATCGGGCTTGCATCGTCGGGGCCAAATGAAACGGCAATGGTCTCGAACCGCTTACGATTGTGATTTTCAAACACGCCGGCCATCAGTACCGCCGTCGCATGGGCGTGAAAGTCAGACGACACATAAGCGACACGAATTCTGTCGTGGTGATAGCGTTCGCCACGCCACATTGGCGGCGCGTGTGGAAATCGGTCCCGCGCGACAATCTGCATGGCACTCAACTGTTCTGACGGCGACGTCAGCAGCGCAGTTGCAAGGGCCGGCGTCAC
The DNA here is from genome assembly GCA_025450355.1 of Micropepsaceae bacterium. Taxonomy (GTDB): domain Bacteria; phylum Pseudomonadota; class Alphaproteobacteria; order Micropepsales; family Micropepsaceae; genus CAIYRG01. The sequence goes on along the minus strand of JANWHR010000150.1, from coordinate 7,141 downwards.
CACCCGTTTCCCGGCCCGCAGTCCGGCCGTAATCCGCGCGCACAGCCCGTCGAGATCGCGCCAGTCTGCGCATTGCACCTTACAGAAAGCCAGATTCCCGAGCGCATAGGGATAATCGGGATTGGCGCACAGAATGTGTTCAAAATCGCCAATGGCTTCGGCATAACGCTGGAGCTGGAACAGGGCATGGGCGCGATTCGCGGTTGCGCGCTGAAAATCGGGCTGCAATTCCAGCGCGCGGGTAAAGCTGGCGAGTGCCGCGTCAAGCTGTTGCATGGCCGCCTGTCCGGCGCCGCGGTTGTTCCAGAGTTCTGCCGATTGCGGATCGAGGGTTAGCGCTTCGGCGATATACCGCTCAGCGGCCAGGAATTCACCACGCCGGAAGTGCGCCTGTGCGGCGTTGCGCAAAGCCTGTAACCGGCTGGACCAATCCGCCATTGTTCAACGGCGTCCTAATCTGACGGCGTTTGCTTGTGTGTTTCGGCAAGGGCGAACGAGTATCCGACAATTGGCTTGTCCGGCCCGGCGTCGCCCACTCCCTCGATTCCACCCAGCGACAAGTAGAAACTCATCGCTATGGAGTTGCTCCGATCCGTGAGTACCCAGGCCTCGGTACAATGAAGTGACCGGCCTGCGTCCAGCAAGGCCTGCAATACGGCTTTGCCCAACCCCCGCCTCCGATGTGTCGCCGCAATTGCAATTTCGTTGATCCACAGCTCTGGTCCCTTGTCCGGGTGAACATAATGCACACCGGACGCAAAGCCGATGACCAGGCCGTCGTCTATGGCAACCGCAATATGATGGCGCTTATCTGCAAGAAATTCGGCGACAAGCTCGGGGACAACCGGGTTATCGAAAACTCCCGGGGCCACTCTGGTAAGAATGATATCGTCGCCATGACCCAATACCCTGATTTGCATTGTATCTGCCCTCAACGACGTCGTGTTGAAACGCGACAACCCCCCGGGATATTCATGAGAATGGCCGGGATATGGGATATTTGCGATTCCTGGCGGCAGGGCAATGTCAACGCAGGATGACAACTCTGGTTTCGATGAGGATTAGAAATCCGGTTTGGTCGCTTGGGGCATGGGGACTAGTTTGGAATCGGTAATAGGGTTGTTGTTGTTTTCCGCACAGTAATATTCCACGTATGGCTGCTGTACGCGCCGCCAGCGGTGCATAGCCCGCCAGGGCGTCGTGAAGACGCCCGGATCTTCGACATAGACGGAGATATCGACCGCGTTTCCGCCGGGCGAAATCTTCCATCTTTCGATGACGTGCAACTGCGTCGTGCGCGGTGTGCGATAATTATCGATGACCCTGTCGTTGAACCCGATGGTGTCGACGACCAGCGTATCGCCGTTTTCATAATGTCCCACAGATTCTCCGTACCAGGATGGTTTTAGGTTCTGCGAATGGGGTACATCCAGGTAGATGTGACGGATCTCCGGTCCGTTGTTCATTATGAAGACGACCTCTTTCGGTGTTTGGTAGAGGAAGACCGGTGCGGCGAAGGCGTCCACGTCGATACCCGGCACCGCGGCGGGCCAGCAGCGTTCATGGGCACGGTAGGGGGCTTGCCCCGCAAGCACCTCGTCGTTGGCCTTTTTCATTGCCGGCTTCACCCATTCCTGCAGGATCGGATTGGAGAGATCGGCGACACGATAGGTTGGTTGCCGGCCGCCACCATTGGGCACGTAGGGGTACGCTTTGATGTTGGTAATGGGCCCCGGTCCGCCGCCCGGCGCCGCAAGCAGATCGTCCACGCCAACTGTGCGGTCAATCCGCCAGCCGGTGCCGCGATCTGCCGCGAAATTGGGAATGGCAGCCTTGCCACCTGCGTCCGCTGCCAGGGCGGCGCCTGTAGCCGATATAATGGACACGAAACAAATCAACCCATGGTCGGACATGTTCCACCCCTGGCAGCAAACGGGCTTCGCAGCCCATGCCTCTCGCCGGATTTACCTGTTTTGCAGCAGGCCGAACAGAGCCCCCGCGCTGAGGATTTTGACTTCGACGTCTTCGCGAACATGTCTGAGTTTGGCGATTTTGCGACATACTCAGGGGCCCGTTGTTCTCTCATCCCGGCCAGCCGGCCGCGCAGGTGGCGGGCGCCATTTGTCCGTCACAAGTGTCGCTGCTCGCAGGGCAGAATGGCAAGGAGGAGCAGAATGTCCGGCTGCAAGCAGCGCATTCATCGGTTACAGTTAGCCGGCAGTTTCCGGGGACTGGGTCATGGGTTTTTCGCGTGTTGCGGGTGGAACGGCACTGTGCCTGATGGTCCTGGCGGCATTCGGCGCGTCGGCGCAGACCGGCAACCGGCAGTATAGCGCCTCGAATATCCAGTCCGGCTATCGCATCTATTCAATGCAGTGCGCGCTCTGCCACGGCGCAAATGGCGATGGAATTGCCGGTGTCAATCTCCCGCGGCAGCAATTCCGCCGCGCTTCCACGGATGACGACATCCGTAACACCGTCACGAACGGTGTGGCGGCTGCCGGCATGCCGCCGTTCCGTTTCCAGCCCGCCGAACTTGATGCGGTTATCGCCTACATCCGCTCCGGATTTGACCTTTCAGGCGCGACTTTCGCGGTGGGAGATGTCGCGCGCGGCCGGCTGGTCTTCGAAGGCAAAGGCGGCTGCACCGCCTGCCATCGCGTGCACGGCTCCGGCCCGCGTTTTGCACCCGACCTCAGCGACATTGGTGCACTGCGCAAACCGTCCGCGATCCAGGCAGCCATTCTGCAACCCGGCACCGCGATGCAGCCCATCGACCGGCCGGTGCATATCGTCATGCGCGACGGCCGCACAATCGACGGGCGGCGTCTGAATGAAGACACCGCAACCGTGCAACTGATTGACCGGCAGGAACAGTTGATCTCGCTCGAGAAAAGTGACATTCGCGAATACCGGATCGGGACCGCATCCGAAATGCCATCCTATGCGGGCAAGCTCTCGACGGCTGAAGTGGCCGATCTTCTGGCCTATCTGATTTCATTGAGGGGATAGCGATGCGCAAATCCTTCATCGCCAGTGTCGCGCTGCTTGGTGCGCTGGCCGCGGCTACGCCTTCCACGGCACAAATCACCGCGGATCGCATTCTGCGCGCCTCCGCCGAGCCACAAAACTGGATCACCTACAACGGCGGTTATGACAGCAAGCGCTTCAGCGCGCTGAAGCAGATCACGCCCGCGAATATCCGCGATCTCGAACTCAAATGGGTGGTGCAGAACCAGGTCTTCGGCGCGTGGGAATCAAACCCGCTGGTTGTCGATGGCATCATGTATGTCACCGAGCGTCCCAACGACGTGATGGCGATCGACGCCAGAACCGGGCGGCTGTACTGGCTGTACCGCTACACGCCGGCCACGGATTCCCACGTCTGCTGTGGTGCGAACAATCGCGGCGTCGCGATGCTTGGCGACACGCTCTACATGGGCACGCTGGATGCGCATCTGGTCGCCATCGACGCGAAAACCGGCCGGGCGATCTGGAACAGGGAAGTCGCGGATCATAAATCCGGCTATTCCATCACCATGGCTCCACTGGTGATCAGGGATAAAATCATCGTCGGCACCGGCGGCGGCGAATTCGGCATCCGCGGATTCGTCGCCGCCTATGATGCGAAGACCGGAAAGGAAGCCTGGCGCTTCAACAATATTCCGGGGCCCGGCGAACCGGGACACGAGACCTGGCATGGCGATGACTGGAAGACCGGTGGCGCGTCGGCCTGGATCACCGGCTCCTATGACCCGGCACTCAACCTGCTTTATTGGGGAATCGGAAATCCCGGCCCCGACTGGAACCCCGATCAGCGGCCCGGCGATAATCTGTATTCGGACAGTGTGGTTGCGCTCGATCCCGGCACCGGCAAACTGAAATGGCATTTCCAGTTCACGCCGAACGATCCCTACGACTATGATTCGGTGCAGATTCCGGTGCTCGCCGACATCGACTGGCAGGGGAAGCCCACGAAGGCGATGCTGTGGGCGAATCGCAATGGTTACTTCTATGTGCTGGACCGCACCAATGGAAAATTCCTGCTGGGCCAACCCTTCGCCAAAGTGAACTGGTCGAAGGGTTTGGACCCAAAGGGGCGCCCGATCATGACGCCGCAGCCGGCGGGAAAGCCGACGTGGCCCGGCGTGCAGGGCGCCACCAACTGGTATCCACCGTCTTACAGTCCCAGCATCGGCCTGTTCTATTTCTCGGTGTGGGAAAATTACGCGTCCATTTTCCGTCGCGAACAATCACAATATCAGGCAGGCCGCACCTTCCCCGGCGGCGGACAAACCGTGTTTGCTCCGCCGAGTTCACCCACGATCGGGGTGGGCCGCAAAGGCCCGATCGATAACTGGACGAGCGAAGTCGGAAGCGGCGCGACAGTGGCCGTTGATCCACACACGGGCAAACGGGTTTGGACATTCCCCCAATATGACGTCACGGATGCGGGCATGCTGACGACGGCGTCGGACCTGCTCTTCACCGGCGGGCGCGAGGGATATTTTTACGCGCTCGATGCAAAGACCGGGAAAGAAGTGTGGAGGAAGAACGTAGGCGGTTCGATCGTGATGGCGCCGGTGACGTATCAAGTGGACGGAAAGCAATATGTCTCGGTGATTTCCGGCAATAGCCTGATGACGTTCGGGCTGCGGGAATAGCACCGCCCGATCCCATGGGTCTCCCGTGAACTATCCGGCATTGTCGTTTCAGAACCGCGAATTTTCGCGCGACGACGTTGCGGCCCGCGTCGCCAGAACCGCCGGAGCCCTGATCCGGAACGGAATTGGCAACGGCGATGTTTTCGCGGTGATGCTGCGGAACGGGCCGGCGCTGACCGGGCTGATGCTCGCGGCGCGCGACATTGGCGCCTGTTACGTGCCGCTGAACTGGCACTTCAAAGCCGATGAAGCGGGTTACATCCTGCGCGACAGCGCCGCGCGGCTCCTGATCATCGAACCGGATTTCCAGTCCATGATCGCGGAAGGCATTCCCGGTGGCGTCCGCGTATTCGACGGCGCAAGTTGGGCAAACGAGATCGCGCTTGCCGAAGCCGTCACCGCGACTTCCAATCGTCTGACGGCGGCGATCCCTTACACCTCAGGCACCACGGGCCGGCCCAAGGGCGTGCGCCGCGCCATGCCCCTGGCCGATGGGCCCACCGCCTCGCTGGAGTCGATGCGCCGCATGCAGACGGCGGCCTTCGGCGTGGATGGCAATTCGCGCTGCCTGATTTCGGCGCCGTTCTACCATACCGCGCCATGCAGCTACGTGATGCATGCCGCGCGCTGTGGCGCATGGCTGCGGGTCGAAGCAAAGTTTGATGCCGAAACCACGCTGGCCGCCATCGCAACGTACCGCGTTTCGCATCTCTATCTGGTGCCGGCAATGTTCGTGCGTTTGCTTCGCCTGCCGGAAAGCACGCGCAGCCGTTATGATTTGCGCTCGGTCCGCTTCGTCGCGTGCACGGGCGCAGCCTGTCCTCCGGAAGTCAAGCGCGCGATGATCGACTGGTGGGGTGATGTCATCTACGAATCCTATGCCTCCAGCGAACTCGGCTATGTGACGGTGATTTCGCCGGCGGAAGCGCGCCGGAAGCCCGGATCCGCCGGCCGGCCACTCGACGGCGTTTCGCTCCGCATCCTGGACGAGAATCGCCGGGAGCTCCCGGCCGGCAGTATCGGCACGATCTACGTTCGCCAGACACTCGCGCCGCCCTTCACCTACATCAACCGGCCGCAAGAACGTGCCGCCATCGAGCACGATGGTTTTGTCACGGTGGGAGACATTGGCTGGCTTGATACCGACGGATACCTCTTCATTGCCGACCGCCGGAACGATCTGGTGATTTCGGGCGGCGTGAATATCTATCCGGCTGAAATAGAAATGCAGTTGATGGCCATGCCCGGAGTTGCCGATTGCGCCGTATTTGGCGTTCCCGATCCGGAGTTCGGGCAGGCACTGGTCGCAGCCGTTCAACCGGTCGATCGCGCGGCGCTGGGTCCAGACCAGATTCGGGCCTTCCTTTCACCACGGGTCGCGAATTTCAAAATTCCGAAATTCATCGAAATCCGTGACGAGTTGCCGCGCGAAGACACAGGCAAGATTTTCAAACACCGCCTGCGCGATGAGTTCATGCTGTCCCGATCAGTTCCGGGATAACCACTCCGGCGCGCTGCTGCCCAGACGGACGGTTGTGCGTGCCCAGTGCGGCGGCGTTTCGCTCATGCGCAGAACCGGACCCAGCGATTTCAACGCGCCATAGGGCGCGTCTGCCGCGACGTAGTAATCCGCCAGTTCGGATTCGGCGAGCCGTTCCGGGGCGTCGGAAAATTCCGGCAACAGGCCCTGCCGCCGGATGAACATGGCGGACTGGCAAAGCGACACGCGCACACTCCAACTGCCGCCTTCGCGGGCGCGGCGGGCCAGCGCCACCATTGTTCCGTACGCGCCCAGATATCCGGTGGTGAAATCGCACATGGTGGCCGGCACGAGTTTCGGTTTTCCGCCGCCCGTCAGCTGGCCGTGCGTGTGACATACGCCGGTCACGGATTGTGCGATCTGTTCCCAGCCCGCGCGATCGGCGAATGGCCCACCGGAGCCAAAGCAACTGACCGATACGTGAACGATGCCGGGGCGCAGTGCCGCCAGTTGCGCGGGGCCAAAACCCAGCGCCGCGATGCGCCCGGGACGATAGCCATCGACTATCACATCCGCTGTTCGCGCGAGTTCGGCAAACTGCCGCGCGTCTTCCGGCCGTTTCAGTTCCAGAAAGCAACTGCGCTTTCCATGGCTGGTTTCGCGCACATATTCGATCACCTGTGGCAGATGCGCGGCCGTGACCATCAGCACGTCGGCGCCATGTTCGGCGAGCGTACGCCCGGCCACCGGACCCGCGAGAATGCGGGTCAGATCCAGAACACGCACGCCGGAGAGCGGTCTGTCACCAGGATGAAAGGCCTCGCGCGCACTGTCGCCGATGCGTTCGATTTCGACCACGGGACGGGTGGCGAGATACGCACCCTGCGGATGCGTGAGCCATTCGGCGGTACTGCGAATCTTGCCGCCACAGCCGCGGGCGGCCGCAATCGCCTGTTCCAGCTCATCCGCGTTCCAGCGCTTCACCGCCGCGCTGACC
>JANWHR010000149.1 GCA_025450355.1 Micropepsaceae bacterium | reverse complement strand
TTGCGCAAACCGACGTCGCCTATGTCATCGGCGCGAATGATGTCACCAACCCGGCGGCAAAAACCAATCCGAAGTCGCCGATCTTCGGGATGCCCATTCTCGACGTGGAGAAGGCGAAAACCGTGCTGTTCGTGAAGCGCGGCATGGGATCGGGCTATGCCGGAATCGAGAACGAGCTGTTTTTCCGCGACAACACCATGATGCTGTTCGGCGATGCCAAAAAGATGACGGAAGGAATCATCAAGGCGCTTGGCTGATCTGGAGATTCGGCGCGCGGGAAGCGAAGCGTTTGAGGAGGTTCACGCGCTGATCCGCGAAGCCGCGCAATGGCTGATTGACCGTGGCGAACCGCTTTGGGGAGAAGAGGAGACATCCGGCGAAGAACTCGCCAGTGTCGCACAGGCGAATGAGCTGGTGATCGCGCGGACAGGGGGTGAACTCTGCGCTTGCATGTATCTCCACGATAAGGATGTGGTGTTCTGGCCGGAAGCGTGTGACGGCGAAGCGCTGTACATTCATCGCCTGGCGGTCGCGCGGCGGTTCGCCGGCCGCGGACTTGCCCGGACCATGCTCGACTGGGCTGCGCGCGAAGCACGGCGGACGGGCCGCGATTATCTCAGGCTGGACTGCGAGCCGCGGCCGAAACTCCTGGCGCTCTACCGGGATGCCGGATTTGTCCAGGTCGATCCGGCGCCAGTTCGTGTCGGAGTGCACTTCGTGCTGCGCCATCAGAAGACGCTCTGACGTTATTGAAAGTGATTCGCTTTCCGGTTTGAGGCGCCACCAGCATGGGCCAGCGTGCTGCTGGCGGCGTAATCCTCGCTTTGGGGCTGCGGGAAGGAATGGTCCGGCCGTGTTGGCGGCCCCTCCGCCTCCGGATCATCGAAAATCAATTCAACGGTCGTGCCGCCCGAGTCGCGGCGGTGCACCGAAGCCGTTCCGCCAACCTGGTGCGCGAAAGCCTCGATCAGCCGCGAGCCGATCCCCGACTCTTCGTCCGGCGCCTGCAGCCCGATGCCGTCGTCCTCAACCGCGAGACGAAGTTTGCCCCCCGGCATCGGCACGAGAGAGACATGGACGATGCCGCGCTTTTTGCCGGGATAGGCGTGCCGGAACGCATTGGTCAGCGCCTCGACCAGAAAAAGCGTCAGGGGAACCGCGAGATCATTGCTGGCATGGCCTGGCGTGAGATTGAATTCGAGTCGAAGACCGCGCGCCTGGCTGCCGGCCGCATCCTGGATTTGCCGCGACAGCTCCTGGATCAGCTTTTGCAGATCGATGGCGCCCAGATCCTCGTTTTCGTAAAGGATACGGTGCACCAGCGCGAGCGCATTCACCCGAAACTGCGCCTGCCGCAGCGCCTGCTGTGCGGCCGGATCGCGCAATTTTCCCGCCTGGAGTGAAAGCAGGCTCATCACGATCTGCAGATTGTTTTTGACCCTGTGGTGTGTCTCGCGAATGAGCAGCGATTTTTGTTCGAGGGCCGATCTCAGACGCCGGTCGCGGTCCTCGACAGCGCCCGCCATGACCGAAATCGTTTCGCCCAACTCCCTGAACTCGCCGGGTGCGGCGGAGAGCGCGCTCGGCCTCACGCCATAGTGGCCGCGCGAATAGGCGATCGCGATCCGGCGCAGATAATCCAGCCAGTGGATGATCAGGCGATCGGTGGCAATCCAGATCGCGGCATAGGCCAGCGCGAGCATGAATACCGGCAGCAGCAGGTCCGTCGCGACGTGCAGATAAGTGGCGGAATAGAGGTCGCGATTGCGCCGGGCAAACCCAACCGAAATGCCGCTGCTGGAAAGCGGCACCATGGCGTAGCTCCAGGAAATTCCATCCGCGGTCGCGGAAAGCAGCTGCTCCTGCACAACGGAAACCGGCCGTCTGCGGAATATCTGGTCTGCCACCGGCGGATTGTTTGCAGCGATCATTTCCCCGGCAGGATCAAAAACCGCAAGAACGCTGTTCGCGGGCAGTGGCCGGTTGTGCAGCAATATGTCCAGCCAGCCGATGTCGAAGGCAACTGCGATCGCGCCATCGGGCCGGCCATCGGCATCGCGCAACGGCAATACGCCGTGCAGCACATCGCGTTGCACGGCCGGACTGAAGCTTTGCGGCGTGATGGTAAAGCTGTTTTGCCGGATTGCGCTCTGCCACCACGGCCGGGCGCCAACGTTGCGTTCCGGGGCGGGCGGTGCCGCGGCGGCGCAAAGGATGGTTCCCCGCGTGTTGATGCGGTAAAAATTGGTGAAGTAAAGCAGCCCTCTCAGTGCATCCGAGAGAGACCGCGAGCAACCCGCGCCCGCCGCGCGGACTTGCGGCTGGTTGGCAAGCGCGCGAACGACCTGCTCGCCAGAGGCGAAGACACTCTCTTCCTGGGCGGCATTGGCGTGCGCGCTTTCGATCATGCTCTCGCGCACGTCGTTGGCGTCGCGTTCGACACGATCAATCCCCTGGATCACGCTGATGGCCGCCACAGGGGCCAGCCAGATCGTGATCCAGAACAGGAATTGGAGGCGCAGGGGCCTCGCGGGTTGATCAGCTTTGGTCGGGGATTGTATCGGTTCCGTCACCGGGCTCCGATGAGCCCGGGGCCAGCCGATCCAATTGGGCCATAATTTCATTGGTCGCGTCTTTTCCCGCGGGACGCGGCTCGCTCGGAAGCGGCCCATTTCCCTCCAAAGCGGCGGACAAGGCTTTGCGGGCGCGCGCCACGCGGCTCTTCACGGTCCCTACGGCGCAATTGCTGATTTTGGCTGCATCCTCATAGGAGAAGCCGCCGGCTCCGACGAGGATCAGGGCTTCGCGCTGTTCTGCCGGTAATCCGCGCAGCGCCCGCGCCGTATCGGAGAGTTGCACGGCCCAGGTTTGTTCGCCCCGGGCGATGGGCACCCGTTCGGCGGCGCTTTCATCCCACGGCGCCTGCCGCCATGCGCGGCGCCGGTCCGAGTAGAATTGATTGCGCAAAATGGTGAAAAGCCAGGCTTTCAGATTGGAGCCGGCGCGGAACGTATCGCGCGACTGCCACGCCTTGGCCAGCGCCTCTTGCGCGAGATCGTCGGCGAGTTCGCGGTCGCCGCACAAAGAGCGCGAGAAGGCCCGCAGGAATGGAATTAGTTCAAGGAGATCATGGCGGAAATCCTCATCGGATTCCGCAATTACCGCGGCTGGTGCCGCCTGCCCGCTCGCGCTCATGGACGGCTCATCAAAGTTGTGAGATTTCACGATCCACCGTCTTTTCTGGCTGCCGCCGCATCAATTTTGTGCAGCAGCTCCATGAAGTCCTCGGGGATGGGTTCCTGAACGATTTCGTCGTACATTCGCCGCAACTCACGCCCGATCGCGCGTTGCCGCGCGCGTGCGGCGAGCGTTTTCTCTCTGTCCGGTTCGTCGTTTTTCACGTCCAAATTCCCGCCCTCGCGTCTTAAAGCCAATCCGTCGCGGAATCGCCCGTCCATGTGACTGCCCTAACTGACTGCGTTTAAACCCGAATGAGGAGCCCTCCCAAAGAAGGCCGACCCTGAGAGCCCATTAACGGGCAAAGCCCAAACTAGTTCCAGCCGATCCGGGAACATTATTCATGTTTGCCCGTTTGGCTCCGGTGCAACCGAGGATCAAATCATGACCCTGACCGAATCGCTGGCGCCGCATCTTCCCTATCTCCGCCGTTATGCGCGGGCACTCACCGGCTCGCAAACCAGTGGTGATGCCTATGTTCGCGCCGCACTGACGGCGGTGCTGGCCGGTAAGTCAGAACTCGCCACGGATCTTCCGCCCAGGGTCGCGCTGTACCGCCTGTTCCACATTATCTGGGCCAGTACCGCCAGTCAGCTCGACCAGGACGTTTCGCTCGACCTGAAGCAGGTGACTCCGGAAGAGCGGCTGCGTTCACTGACTTCAAGTGCGCGCGCCGCACTGCTGCTGACCGCCGTGGAAGGCTTCTCGCTCAGCGAAGCGGGGAAAATTCTCGACGAAACTCCGGAGGAGGTTGAGCAGTCGATCGTCGAAGCACAGCACGCGATCGAACGGCAGCTTGCTTCCCGTGTGTTGATCATTGAAGACGAATCGATCATCGCACTGGATCTCGAGAATCTGGTGGTCGAACTCGGGCACAAGGTGGTGGGCGCCGCCGCATCGAAGGATGAGGCCGTCGCAAAAGCGCGCGCGCAGCAGCCGGGGCTCATTCTTGCCGACATCAATCTCGGAGAAGGTGGTTCCGGAATCGACGCCGTGCAGGAGATCCTGCGCAGCTTCGATATTCCGGTGATCTTCGTAACGGCCTATCCGGAACGGTTGCTGACGGGAGAACGTCCGGAACCGACTTATCTCATCACCAAACCGTTCCTGCCGGAAACGGTTCAGGCCACCATCGGACAAGCGCTGTTCTTCCACTCCCTGCGCCGCGAAGCGGCGTGAAGGAACCGCTCTTCCTTGTCGCACGTTCCCTCCGCGAAATTTCAGCCCCTTTAGCGCGGAGGGAAAGATGGCGACCGCTACTCGACGCAAACGCAGAACCAAAACCGTAAGAACCGTAAAAGCTTCCAACACCACCATGCAGAGCCGTCTGAATTCGTTGCGGGCGGATTTTGATGCCCTGCAGCACGACGTCCGCGGCCTGGCCACTGACGTCGGGGGCGTTGCGAGTTCGCAAATGCAGGGCTTGATGAACGACGCCATGGATACTGCTTCGGATGCGGCCGAACGCGTCAGCGAATGGGGCAGCGAAAATCTGAACGGTGTTCGTTCTGCTGTAAAGGGACAGCCTCTGGCGGCATGCATGTTGTCCATGGGTGCGGGGGCACTCATTGGAGCATTGCTGCTGCGCTAAATGTTCCCATCCGGGCAACGACTTGGTGCTCAGGCTATCGGCGGGGCGGTGCTGTTGGTCACCGCCTCCGCGCTGATTTGGGTCGGTACCGCATTTGCCGGCTATGCCATTTACGTCGCGCTTATCCCCGAAACGAAAGAGGCCTGGGCGGCTGCGATTGCGGCAATTGTTCTGGTTATCGGGCCTCTGGGGTGGACAGCAATGCTGGTGATTCGGCGCTCCTCCCGGCCAGGACCGCGGCTGCATCAACCGGATCCCCGGATTCCGGCAGCGAACGAAGCCGATTCGGCGACCTTGAATCTTCTGGCCAAAGTCGCCCAGGAGAAACCCTTACTCGCCGTGGTTTTTGCGGGAATTCTCGGCGCTTCTGAAGCCCTGGCACAACGCAAAAATCACCGCTTGTGAACGGGGGAACGGGTTCCGAAGGAACCGGCAGCATTGCGCCGCGTTCCGTTGTCTCGCCATGCAGGCCCACAAATGCTCGGTTGGACGCTGACCTTTCTGTTCCTCGCGATCGTCGCAGCCTACCTGGGTTTTCTTGGCCTCGGGGGAGTGGCCGCGTCGCTGGTCAAATTTGCTTTTTTTGTTTTCGCCGTTCTGGTTGCAGCCAGCGGCCTCATTGGGTTGTTGCGCAGTGAACCGCCCGCGTAACGGTGGGAAAGCGTTCGCGGCGAGGGGCATGGCCGCATTCCGGAGGGTGTTGATGGTCAAATATCCAATGCAGAGCCTGATTGGCGGGACACTCCTGCTCACTCTGGCAGTTTCGTTAGGTGATGGTTCCGCTGCGCAAAAAGAAACCAGTGTCCGTTCCGTCGTTCGGATGGCCTGTGGCAGCTTGCCAGTGCCGTACAACCAGCCCACCGGCGTGGTGGATCGCCCGGAGATTTCCTGTTTCCGGGCCGATACAAAAAAGTAACCTGCGGCGGCGAAAAATCCGGAACCGATTCCACCACTCTGCATTATGTAACCCGAGCGGGCCCCGATCCCAGGCTACGTCAATTTGCCCCCCTCGACAGTCGGCGTCGGAGGTCCGCTCGTTCCTCCAGAATTTCTGCTGTTTCACGTTCCGGGTCACC
>JANWHR010000148.1 GCA_025450355.1 Micropepsaceae bacterium | reverse complement strand
GGAAGTGAACCGCCCTGCCAGCTTCGTCAACCACGCCAGCAACGAGCGGACGACTCTCACCCGCCGCGCAATGGAGTCGTTCGTTGAGAACGAGGGGGCCGACCTTTGGATTCCGCATGATGTCGCGCATGCCGCGACTCTGAAGAAAGTGCCCGAATTTTACGAGTAGGCCAGGGCGAGAAAGCACGCTCTTACAGAGCGAACATTCCATCGCGCAGAACCGCGCGGACTGTTCCATCGCTGCCGATGCCATCCACCGACAGGTGAGCTGTATCGAACATCGCGTCGATATGAATAGCGCTTCTGTTTCCTGCCGCTGGATCGCGCAAGGTCGAGGGCCGGGCTGCGCCAAAGGCAACATGCGGCGCCGATGCCGCATCAAGCATCGGATTGTTGAAGAAAATGCGTTGGCGCGCCAATGGCGTGTTCGCGTCAACCAGCGCCACTTTCCCAAGCCGCCGGGCGCCCGGATCGCAGTTGAGCAATTCCTCGAACGCATGTCGGCCATGTCTGGATGTGACGCGCGTCGCGGCGCCTGCTTCGAACTGCACTTCCAAACCATCGACATGTTCTCCGGCGATGAGGATGGAGCGCGAGAACGCGATCGTTCCTTCGGTTCTTCCGGGATCGGTTGCGGTGAACAGCGCTTCAGCCGGAAGGACCGGAGCGAATGAGACGCCGCGCGAGGACATCTCCGGGCCACCGCGCCAGATGTGCCCTTCTGCAAGGCCGATCGTGATTCGAATACCGGGCCCGTTAAACCGCAATTCGCGAAACGCGAGGGCCTGGAGCCGCGCGCGGCGATCGTCGAGAACGCGGAGGCGCCGCCACGCCATTTGCTCAGTTGGCTCGGCGCCGGCCACAGCATCGATCAGCGCAGACCACAACAGGCACCGCGCCTCGTCCGGCTCACTTTCGGGAAAGATCTGGCGCGCCCATTCCCGGGTGATGAAAGGAACGGTGGATGCATTGGTTTCCATATTGGCGATAACCGCCGTCAGCGTCGCGAGATCCCGCGCCTCCGCCCTGTGCGCACGTAGGATCCGGCCGATATCCACGCCGGCGAGAAGCCCGGGACGCGGCCCCAAAACAGCAAGGTATGCGGCACCCTCGCGCAATTTTTGTGCAACGCTGTTGGCGAGCCAGTCCCCGGCCCGGTCCAGATCATCCGCTTTGCTCTCCAGCAAGCGTCTGCGCAGAAGTTCCGGATCGTCGTAAATCGGCGTGACCAGCGAAGTCCCGCGCGTATAGGCGGCGCTGCCCAGTTTCTGGACGAATGGCGCGGCTTCGAGCGGCGCCGCAATGATCAGTTCCTGTTGCGGCTGAACATTCGCGCCGACCCCAATGGCAAGGCTTGCAAAGGCGTCCAAAAGGGAATCGGTCGATTTCTTCGGGGGCAACGGTCAGGCGCCGCCGGTCATGCGGCGCTCCTATGCAAAGTGCCGGCGCATTTGCGCTACGGCATCATGCGCCATCATGGTGTGATGTTCGGCAGCGACGGCAACGGCTTTGATCTGGCCGCCGAACCAGGGTTGCCAAAGCGTCGGGCTTACGCTTTGGCGATCCATTCCTTTGGTACCTTTTGCGGCGGTGAAAATCGTACCGCTGCCCGCAAACCGGCGTAGACGCGCTGTTGGCAGAAGACGGGTATTGTTCGCCATCAGCCGCGCGAGATTGGTAAGCTGGGGAAGTGGAAAGGTTCCGAAGATGTGCCCTTGCGCGGCCGCGATCGCCTGAATCCTGGCAGCATCAAGGCCGGTGGCGTCTGCGGGCAAAACGAGTCCCGCGCCAAGCGCGACGTCGCGCCAGAGCGCGTCGTGCTTCGAATAATCCGGCACGGCCTCAGGCGGCATCGGATAACTGTCGAAAAGCATGAGACCGCGTATGTCGCTGCCGTCCTGCTGCAGCCGTGCCGCAAGGCAATGGGCCAACACGCCGCCGAAAGACCAGCCGGCCAGGACACAGGGCCCCTTTGAGCCTGCGATCGTGCACAGATCGCCGTAGGCTTCATCGATGATCTCATCGAACGATCCGGGCAGCGGCGCGTCGCTACCCAATCCGAGCGTCGCCGGCTGAATCGCGTACAGGGGCTGCTCCGGATTGAGGATCGACAACAAATTGGCGTAGGGCCAACCAAGACCGGTGCCGGGATAAAGGCATATCAACGGCGGCAGGCTTCCTTCGGCGCGCAGCGTGAGTACGCGCCCGAACGCCGTGGTCGCATCGGTGATGACGCCAACACGTGCCGCCAGGTCGCCCAGCACGGGGGTCTCGAAAATCGCCTGTACGGGTATATGTCTGCCCAGGCGCGTGCGAATCTGCGCCGAGAGCTGGACCGCCAGAAGCGAATCTCCGCCGAGATAAAAGAAATTGTCGGCGAGACCCGCTTGCTCGATGCACAGCAGCTCTCGAACGATGCTGCAGAGAAGATCGGCCTCGGGTGTTTGCGGTGCCAGAAAATGCGTACTCGATGGCGTCCCCGGCGCCGGCAGGGCTTTGCGCTCCAGCTTGCCGTTCGGGTTGAGGGGCAAAGCATCGAGCACCACAAAGGCGGACGGGACCATGTAATAGGGCAAGCGTTGCGCCAGCGCGTCGCGCAATGTTCCGATGTCGGGAGGATCGGCGGCGCCACGCGCGGCCACCAGATAAGCGACAAGGCGCTTGTTTCCGGATTGATCCTGACGCGGAATGACGGCGGCCTGGGCAACGCCAGGAAGCGCGCATAGAACGGCTTCGATTTCGCCCGGTTCGATCCGGAAGCCATGAATTTTGAGCTGTTCGTCCGCGCGGCCGCGGAACAGCAATTGCCCATCCTCTGTCCATGCGCAAAGATCGCCGGTGCGATAAAGGCGCTGGCCGGCCGCCGCGTAGGGATGGGCAATGAACCGCGTTGCCGTGAGGGCCGCGCGCCCGAGGTAACCCCGCGCCAGCCCATGGCCCGAAAGATACAGCTCGCCCGCGACGCCGGCCGGACATGGACGCAAGCGATTGTCCAGCACATAGGCCTGGACATTCGGCAGCGGCCGTCCGATCGGGGTCTCGCGCGAGGGCGAGAAGGGCTGACCCATGGTGGCGAATATCGTCGTCTCCGTCGGCCCATAGACATTGCGCAGGGCGACACCCCGCGGATGCGGCATGCGATCGGGCGCATAGGCCTCGCCGCCGATGAGTGCCGTGCGCAAGGCGAGCCTGGACTCCAACTCGGTCAGTGGCAGACGGGCGAAAGCAGCCGGTGTCATGGAAAGCACGCTGACCTTTTCGTCCACCAAAAGCTCGCAGAACGCGGAAGGCGCGCGCGCAATGTCCTGGGGCACAATGACCAGACGCCCACCGTGCAGCAGCGCGCCCCAAATCTCCCACGCCGAAAAATCGAAAGCGAAGGAATGGAACAGGGTCCAGACGTCATCGCTCCTGAATTCGAACGGCATTTGATCCGAATGGAACAGGCGCACCACGTTTCGATGGGTGGCGATCACACCCTTTGGCATGCCGGAACTGCCGGAGGTGTACACGACATAGGCCGGATGATCCTTGCGGGGTCGCCCGTGGCGTTCTTCATTGGTGACTGGGTCGTCCGCGCAGTTGGCGAGCGCCGAGTCGAACGCTGGATCGTCGAGAATCAGACATCCTGCGGGGAGGAATTTCGCCAGGGCTCGCGTTGTCAGGACCGCGACCGGTGAGGCATCCTTCAAAAAGAAAGCGAGCCGCGCTTCCGGGTTGACGGGGTCCAACGGCACGTAAGCGGCGCCGCTCTTCAGAACGGCCAGAATTGCTGTCACCATCTCCAGCGAACGGGGCAAGCACAGGGCGACGAACTTCTCGGGCCCCGCGCCATGCTCGATCAGAATGCGCGCCAACCGGTTGGAAGCCGCATCGAGGCCGGCATAGGTCATCGACTGGCCGGCGCAAACGAGCGCGACCGTGCTGGGGCATTTTTTCGCCTGTGCGGCGAACAATTCCGCAAGCGTCGAACCCGGGAAAGCAGTGTTCACGCCGGAGAAATCAACGAGCAGCCGCCGGCGCTCTTCGCCACCCAGCGCGTCTATCCGGTCGGACGAAGCGTCGGGGTTGTCCGCAATCTGCTCAAGCACGCGCCTAAGCCGCGCCAGGATCAGGTTCGCCGTTTCGGTGCCGAATAGTTCCGAATTGTAGTGCAGATGCATCGTAAGTCGATCGGCCGGAACCACGGCGAGATTCAACGCATAATGCGCACCGCTGTGGCTCCTCACGCCACTGAACACAGACGCCTCGGCGGCCGTGTTTGCCGGATAATTCTCGAAGGTGAACAGCGTGTCGAACAGGAACCGGTGTCCGGCAACGCGCTGAATATCCCGCAGGGGCAGGTGAAGATGCGGCTGGAGCGCAAGCTGTTCATTCTGCAGACGAACCAGTACTTCCGCGATGGACTCTGAGGGCGAAGCGCGCAGGCGCACCGGCGTTGTGGCGATCAGCAGCCCGACCATGTTTTCGATGCCGGGCACCGGCCAGTGGCGCCCCGAACTCACCAGTCCGAAACAGACTTCGTTGCGACCGGTGATGCGGCCAAGGACAGTTGCCCATGCGCCTTGCAGCACCGTCGCGCTCGTGACGCCGATCCTTTGCGCAACCCTTTCGAGACGTCCGGTCAACTCGGAGGGCAGCTCAAAATCAATCTGATGCATTGCACCGGACTCGGGCAGAGGTTCGGAAGACTCGAAACCCTGGAGATAGTTCTGCCACGCACTTTCCGCGGCGGCGCGATCGGGTTCACGCCGGTAAGCGAGATACGCGCGGAAGTCCGGCGGGGCGGGAAGAGCCGCCGCACCGGCATAGCGGTAAAACGCCTGGAGGTCGCGCAGAACAATCGCGCCCGACCAGCCGTCCGCAAGCAGATGGTGCAAACTGAGCAACAGCCGTGCATGGCCATCGTGCAGATTTATCAAAGTTGAGCGGATGAGCGGCGCTTGCTCCAGCGTGAAGCGCGCGTGCCGGTCTTGCGTTTCAATTGCTTTGGCCTGCGCGTCCCGATCGGGCCGCTGCAATTGGTTCAAATCGTGTTCGGCCCAGGGCATGCGCACCGTGCCCGCCACAGCCAACAGCGGGCGGCCGGCGCGGTCATGCTGAACACTGGCCCGCAGTCCCGCATGGCGTTCAAGCAACAGGTCGAGCGCGCG
>JANWHR010000147.1 GCA_025450355.1 Micropepsaceae bacterium | reverse complement strand
CAATTAACTCAAGTATACAATTACCGATCGCGTCCGGGGCTTCGGCTCATCTGCGCGCGCGCCACGCTGGGCCGGGATGACATGCTTTATTTGGATTTGGCGGTGAAACGCGCGGGCACCTCGTCCGATTGTCACCAGCGTAGGCCAGGCAGGGGAACGGGATGAGTTGCGTCACGTTGCGGACAGAGAGGTCCAAAGTCACAGGAGGTGAAGATGGACGTCCGTACCGACAGAAGAGACCTGGAAAGCACGATGGTCTCCAATCCGAAAAGCACGGCACAAATTGCCGGTCATCCCCTGCATCCCATGCTGATTCCATTTCCCATTGTCTGTTTCGTCCTTACACTGTGCACCGACATCATCTACTTCGCATATGGCGGTACGTCCTGGGTGATGGCGTCGGAATGGCTGCTGGCAGCAGGCCTCATCATGGGCGGTCTCGCCGCCATCATGGGCATCACCGATTTTCTCGGTGAAAGGCGAATCCGGAACTTGAATGCCTCATGGTGGCACATGGGCCTCAATGCCAGCGCGATTCTGATCTCGCTCTACAATTTCTTCATGCGCGATGTGGATGGCGCCGCCGCGGGTCTTCCTGTGACGGGACTAGTTCTTTCGGCCGTGGTTGTCGCGATCCTGCTCGTCAGCGGCTGGCTCGGCTGGCAGATGGTGTACAAGGATCGCGTCGGCGTCACCGATTATTGATCTGCCTGGGTGAGCCGGCACCATCCGGCCCGCCCCGCGGCTCACCAGCCGGATTGCGGCGCGAGGCGCTGCAAAACCGTGCGGCTGATGATGAAGCGGTCCGGCCTGATCCGCTACTTCTGCAAATATCATCCCGGCATGACGGGCGAGATCAGCGTCGGTCCCTGAATTTTTCACCGAAGCGGCGGAATAACACGTCCCCCTGCCCGCGTCTCCTGCACGGCAATAGCGGCCGCGTTTCCCGCGCCGCATCGCCAGGAGGGGACCAGCATGAGCGGATTTCAAAAAACAGCCGTTGCATCTGTCATGGCCGTTGCGGCCGCCGCGCTGGCGCCGGTTCCGGCGGCTGCGCAAACCGAGGGGCCGTATGTCGCCCTGGGGCTTGGCTACGACCGAATGCCGGACCGCAATCTCACGATCAACGGGAATGCGGTGAGTTCGCAGTGGAAGCCTGGCTGGGGCGGGCTCGCGGCCATCGGCTACAAGTGGGAATTCGGATTGCGCACCGAGGCCGAGTACAGCGGCCGCGTCGCATGGGTGAGAGCGTTCAATCACGTCAATCCGTGGACGGGTACACAGTGGGACAACTCGCTGATGGTCAACGCGCTTTACGACTTTGATCTCGGCCTGCCGATCAGCCCCTATATCGGCGGCGGCATCGGCGAAACGCAAATCCAATGGGGCAACAACTTCCGGGCTCCGCGAGGCGCGACTCCGACGATCTATGACGCGGAAAGTTTCCGTTTTGGCTGGCAGGGAATTGCGGGGGTCTACTACGACGTGCTGCCGAACCGCGTCACGCTCGCGCTCGACTACCGGATCAAGGGTGCAAAGGGCTTTGGCTTTCCCGGCAGTGTCGCAGGCAGGGAGATCAACAACTTTGATTATCAGACACGGAGCATATTCCTGAGCATCCGCTATTATTTCGGAACATGATGGAAGCTCACAAACGGAAACCAAAGCCAAAAGTGGCATAAGTCCCATGATGCCGGTCGTCCGTGCTCACACGCAGGATCGGACTCGTCGCGATTGCGCCAAGCGCGATCCGCGTGGACAGCACATTGGCAACCGTCACGCGGCCGACATCGAGCCATGAAACGGTGAACCGCTCCTGAAACGGTAGCCTCAGCAGTGTGAACGCAGCTTCGCTGCCGGCATGCACCAGTGCAATATGTTTGTTGCGCGGGATGACGAACTCATCTTCGACACCAACGAATGGCGTGAAGCCGCCGATGGGCCGCCGCAACGTCGCTTTGGCATCACCAAAATTGTTTCGGCTTCCCGCAATGTCCCACCAGGCGATCTGCGAACGAAACTGATAACCGCCGAACGCGCCAATCCAGCCTCCGGTCAGGTCCACTTCATCGCCATGCGCACCGAACATGCGTCCGGGCTGATAGAGCTGATGTGAATCCCAGATGTCTGCAAACAGGCCGGTGTCACTCGGGATGAAGAGGTCCGTCTGGATCACCGGCCGGTTGGTGACGAGATAGTTCGATTCGGCGAGCAGATAGCCGGTGAGAATTTCGGTCGTGACCACCGGCTCCTGCGCGAACGCACTGCCCGAACCCAGAAGAACCGTTACGCACAGAACCGCGCGGGGATTCACCACCGCCGTTCATTGGCTGATTCCCGTGGGAACAGGCAAGCGGTCAGTCAACATCCGGTGGCGATGGTGCCCGCCGGAGGTGGCCTTCACGCGGCGGAGTGCGCTTTCGGGACCTTCCCGGTGACCATGGCCCCGACGTGGTTTCTGAACCCGACCAGACAAAGCATTGCGAGGTGTACGATCAGGAAGATCACCAGCAGGCTGACGAACACGAAGTGCAGAGTGCGCGCCGACTGATGCCCCCCCAACAGTGTCGCCAGGAACGGAAACACCGAGGTCACGGTGAAGGACATCGCCAGCCCGGTCCAGACGATTCCCGGAAAGATCACGAAGACGACCGCGAGATAGGAGAGCCTTTGCACCACATTGTAGGTGAAGGCTTCGTCTGCGGCAGTCTTCTTCCAGCGCAGATGCGCGGAAATCACGCCCGAGACGTTGTTCCAGTTGAACTCGCCATTCTGCGGCAGCAGGTCTTTGCGGAAATGACGCGTGGCAAGGCCGGCCACCAGATAGGCAAGCCCGGTCAACACCAGCATCCAGGCGAAGAGAAAATGATAGGGCCGATTCCACACCGAAGGGCCGATGATCATCGGCAGCGGCAGATCGACCAGCGAAGGCGTCCCGATCGCGCCGGTTTCACCCCAGTAGAGCCGGGGATGCGAAATCAGAATGCCGATGCCGGTTTCCAGCAGGCCGGCCACGCTGGCCACCATCAGCCAATGCGTAATCCGTACACTGGCGAAATGGCGCACGCCTGCGCGGGCTGCGGCGGATTGCCCGGAATAAACGCGCGGCTCAACCGCCGGAATGCGCGCGTCAACGCCTGCGGTAAAACTTTCAGCGGTCATGTGGGCACATCCTGGATGATCGATCTGCGGACCTTACCACAAACTCCGGGCCGGTTCAGCCAACTGCCGGAATCCAGCGCGGCACACGCCGCATGTAATCGGCATAGTCCTGTCCGAACAGGCCCTTAAGCCGCGATTCGTCCCGCAGCACGCGGCGGTGAAACCATGCCGCCTGCACGATGAAAAGCGCCAGACCCGCCCAGGAACGCAGCACCAGCGCAAGTCCGAGCAGAAAAATCAGGTGGCCGAGGTACATCGGATTGCGCGTGAAGCGGTACAATCCGCTCGACACCAGATGCACCGGCGCTACCGCCGTACCCGGACCACCGCCGCCGATCCGCCGCCGATACCCGCCGGTGAGCCGGTACTGAAGATAGCCCCAGACAAGGAGCGGCACGGCCCACCAATTCAAAGTCAAATGGCCGCCACGGATGGCGACTTCGACCAGAACCAGCGCGACGGGATAAACCACAAAGGTGCGGTTCGGTGTGCTCGCCAACCATTTTTGCAGCCGCGCCATGAAGCGTTCCTTTCAGGTGGCAGCATGATGCGATCAAATCCCATTATTCGCAAATGGTGGAATTTCCGGCACCCCCCACCCGCACTTTGCGAAAGGCAAAGTGCCTGCCTCCCCACAAGGGGGAGGCGAGGAGACACTCCCGAATTCGTCAATTCCGCACGCAGGACCAGCGCGGAACGATGAGACGGGTCCAAACATTACCTCTGCGAAGTGGCTTTGATGCCTGAAAACATTGAAGTCACCGACAGGACGGCGGAGAAGATCGCGAAAGCGGTTTCTCCGCCGTTCTGCTTTGGTGGTCGCCGCTTTGTGTCATTGCAGCCCGGAACGCTCTTACCCGCCATTCCGTAATTTCAACAAAGAGGCAACCCCATTTCGCTAATGGAGGTAGTGATGGCCTATCAGGAAACTACACAACTCAATCATCCGCTCAACCGGTCGCGCACGCATTGGCATGACTGGTTAAACGCCCTGCTCGCGGTCTGGCTGTTTATCTCGCCCTGGGTCCTCAACTTTGGTGGGGTGGTCGACGGCGGGCCGGGAACGGGCACGGCAGCCGTTGCCATGACCGCGGCATGGAATGCCTGGGTCCTTGGTGTGATCGTGTTTCTCCTCGCGATAACGGCTGCCCGTCAGCCCGGATCGGGTCCGGAGTGGCTCAACGTGCTGCTCGGAATCTGGATATTCATCGCGCCCTGGGTTTTGGGATTCGTCTTCTTCCCCGCGGCCTCGTGGGACCACTGGATTGTTGGCGCCGCGATCGCGATCGTCGGCTTCCTTGGTCTGACGACCGTGCGAAGCACCGCCGGCCCACCGATGAGTTGAGCATTACGGTCGAATTGAATCGGGCGAAGATTGAATCGGGCGGTGTAGTTACGTTACCGCCCGATTTTTTTTGCAATACGTCAACGGCCTCTTGCGATCATCATCAGCGCGCCATCCGGAGGGCTCGCCAAGCCGCGCCGAAGCCCGAAGGCCCCGGCGGGCGCAGAGCCGGTACCTGACTCACCGCCTGACTCAGAAGGTTAGACGACGGCGATCAGTCCCGGGGCTCGATGCGCGTGGCTTTCCGGAATACTCCGCAGGAATTGCAAAAGGTGCGGAACCGCACACAGGCGGGATTGGTTCGCGAGATCACCACCACCGCGGCGGAAATCTGCCCCTGACTGCGCAACCCCATCTCGTGCCCGACGCAAACATCGCAAAAAGCCTGCCCCGCATGGATTTCAAGAAATGACTGGATTTTCTCCCGAACCGTGGGAGCGTGGAACAGGATCATCGCGGGCCTTCTCAGCTCGCCAGAAGCTTTGCGAGACACCGCGAGTGTGACGCAAAACCGAAGCGTCTCAATCCCGTGCCAGTTCATCTAGTGAAATTGAATTTGCGCGGTTTCCGCGGATCTGATTTCACATGAGGGTGCTTGACGCACCAACCACCAGTAGCCCGGCCTTCTTGCTGTGCGCCAGCGGAGCGGATGAACT
>JANWHR010000146.1 GCA_025450355.1 Micropepsaceae bacterium | reverse complement strand
TCACCGACACCCGCGATCTGCCCCACCACGACGCTATGCCGGGGTAAGCGGCATCGCCTCAAAAGGTCCCGCCGGGGCGGTGCATATCACGTCATGTTTATCAATTAAGTATTATGTCCCCGGAATTATATGACCATCCCCAGATTCGGCCATGTCCGGAATGGCCCCGTTCAGCGCGAGGGTCCCTGTCCCATCAGCTTCTGGCGCAGATAGACATAGGTCAGCGCCCACATTTCGGCCTGGTGCGCATGGTCGGCGGCCACTGCGTGCCCGCCTTCGATGTTTTCAAAGAACAGGACGTCATTGCCTTCCGCCTCCATCTTCGCTGCCATCTTGCGGGCGTGGATCGGCGTGACGCGATCATCCGAAGTCGCGGTGACAAACAGGGTCGGCGGGTATTTCACGCCGGGCCGGACATTCTGATAGGGCGAATAGCGCAAAATCGCGGCGCGCTCCTCCGCATTGTCGGGATCGCCATATTCGGCAATCCATGACGCGCCGGCGCCGAATTTCGTGTAGCGGATCATGTCCAGCAGCGGCACCTGACAGACCACTGCGCCGAACAGGTCCGGCCGCTCCACCGCGACGGCGCCGACCAGAAGCCCGCCATTGGACCCGCCCATCATCCCAAGCTGCCGCGGCGTGGTGAACCCGCGCCGGATCATGTCCTCCGCCACCGCAATGAAATCGTCATAGGCCTTCTGCCGGTTCGTCTTCAGCGCCGCCTGGTGCCAGGCCGGCCCGAACTCACCCCCGCCGCGAATATTGGCGATCGCAAAAGCGCCACCCTTCGCCAGCCAAAGCCGACCCATGCTGGCCCAGTAATAGGGCGTCTGCGAAATCTCAAATCCGCCATAGCCGTAAAGAATGGTTGGGCCTGGTCCGGCCGCATTCCGGGCGCGCACCACGAAATAGGGAATTCTGGTGCCGTCTTTCGATACCGCTTCATACTGTGCGGATGCATAGGGAGTTGCGTCGAAACGCGCCGGCGCCGATTTGATCGGCTCTGCGCCGCCGCCATGATCGGCGTAAAGCGTCGTGGGCGTGAGAAAATCCTGAAAGCTGTAATAAGCCTCGGGGCCAAAATCATTGACCGAGACGATACCCGTCGAACCGCCGCGCGGAAGCGTGACTTCGCTGTCGCGCCACGCGCCCGAGGAATCCTGACGGTACATATGAATGCTTCCCATCACATTGGTGTAGATCGACGCATAGACGGCGTCCCGGCCGATATCCACTTGCTCGACCGCACTGCGCGGACCTGGTGCGTACAGAACCGCCACAGGCGGCAGATTTGCGCCGCTGACGAGGGGCCGCAGCGGAATCGCGATCAGTGACCCCTGGGCAATTTCCGCCTGGCCGGACGGCGTCCACGCGGCGCGCAGACTCGCGATCAGCTGCTCGTCAGGTCCGCCCGCATGGATCACGCCGCGGAGTTCGGCCGATAATGGCAGCGGCAGACGAGCCGCAGCGCCATCGGGCATCACCTCGTAATATTCCGTCTCGAAATAGCTCACCGCGCGACTCACCAGTGCAACGGAGCCTTCCGGACTGTGAAACGCCGCAGGCGATGCAATCACATCGCCGGGCTTTGCCTCGAAAACCTGTTTCGCCTCTGCGATGGGTTCGCCGCGGTGCCACAGCTTCACGATGCGCGGATATCCGGCACGCGTCAGCGTTCCCGCGCCGAAATCCGTGCTGAACAGGATGGTGTTCGCATCGACATAGGCGGCTTCGGCTTTCGCTTCACCGAGCGAAAATCCGTCATCGACGAAATGCTTCTCCGCCGGCGCGAATTCACGCAGCACGACCGTGTCGCCGCCGTCCGGCGATAATTTCAACAGGCAGCGCGCGTAATCGGGCGAACAGATCGCGCCCTTGAACACCCAATTCTTGCCCTCTTCGACCGAGAGCCGGTCGAGATCGAGCAGGGTGTCCCATTGCGACGCCGAAGTCTCATAGGAGGCGATCGTGGTCTGGCGCCAGATCCCTTTGACGTGCTCCCGGTCCTGCCAGAAATTGAACACCCGATTGCCGTGCAGTTGTCCGGCCGGAATGCGATCGTCCGCATCCAGCATCATCAGCAATGCGTCGTAGCTTTCCGCGTAGGATGGATCGGATTTGAGCTTGTCGCGCGTGATGGCGTTCTGCCCGGCCACCCAGTCCAGTGATCTTTGCCCGCGAATATCTTCCAGCCAAAGGAACGGATCCTGATCTTCCATTGCGTGAGCCCCCGCCGCGAGCGCAGCGCCGATCGCAAGCGCCCCGATGGAAGCGATCGCGCCACGTCTCATGCCGTCCTCCGCTGCTGGAAAGCCACCGGCCGCGGCCCTATAACCCGCCCATGACATCGTTCCTGAAAATGCACGGTTTGGGCAATGACTTTGCCATTTTCGACGGACGGGTTTTCCCGGTTCCGCTGATGCCCGCTATGGCACGTGCCATTGCCGACCGGAAACGGGGGATTGGCTGCGATCAGGTCATTGTGATGGAAAAGGGCAGGAACGGCGCCGCGGCCTTCATGCGCATCTTCAATTGCGATGGCAGCGAGGTGGAATCCTGCGGCAATGCCGCGCGTTGCGTCGCCTGGCTGCTGATGGCCGAACACGAAACCGGCCGGTTGGAGATCGCGACGGCCGGCGGCCTCTTGTCCTGCAGCAGAACGGACAATGGGGATGTCACCGTGGACATGGGCGTGCCAAAGCTCGACTGGCGGGAAATTCCCATGGCGCAGGCGGTGGATACGGCAAATTTCGCCATTCCCGTTTCCGGTTTCGGGCAGGACTATCTGAACACGGCTGCCGCCGTTTCCATGGGCAACCCGCATTGCGTGCTGTTTGTCGATGATCCGGATTCGGCACCGGTCGCGGAACTCGGCGCTGCAATCGAGCATCATCCCTGGTTCCCGTATCGGACCAATGTCGAATTTGCGGGCGTCCGCGGTCAGGACCGCTTGCGCATGCGCGTATGGGAACGCGGCGCCGGAATTACCCAGGCGTGCGGCAGCGGGGCCTGTGCCGCCGCGGTCGCCGCATCCTTGCGCGGAATGCTGCCGCGAAAAGTCACCGTGACGCTCGATGGCGGCGACCTTGAGATCGAGTGGCGCGAAACGGATGGTCACGTCCTGATGACCGGGCCTACGCGTTTCAGTTTCGCCGGCGAAGCAGATTTGCAGGCATTGGCGGCAGGCTCATGACAATCGAAGTTGTGACGCTGGGCTGCCGGCTGAATGCCGCTGAATCGCAAATTGTCCGGGCACGCGCCGAAGAGGCCGGGCTCGACAATGCGGTGATCGTCAACACCTGCGCCGTCACCGGTGAGGCCGTTCGCCAGTCCCGTCAGGCGATCAGGAAGCTGCGGCGCGAACACCCGGGCGCAAAATTGATCGTCACGGGATGCGCAGCCCAGATCGAACCGGAGCGCTTCGGCGCCATGCCGGAAGTCGATCTGGTGCTTGGAAACCAGGAAAAGCTTTCGCCGGACAGCTACCGCCCGGACTTCACCGCAGGCGCCACGCGTGTGCTGGTGAATGATATTGCCGCGGCACGGGAAACAGCGCCGCAGTTCATCGCCGGAGCTGGTGGAAATGCCCGTGCCGTCCTGCAGGTACAGAATGGCTGCGATCACCGCTGTACCTTCTGCATCATTCCGTATGGCCGCGGCCCGTCCCGTAGCGCAGGCATGGGGACAATCGTCGAGGAAGCGCGCCGCCTCTGCGCAGCCGGATACCGTGAAATTGTCCTCTCGGGCGTCGATCTGACCGACTATGGCGCCGGTTTGCCCGGCGGGACAGGGCTTGGAACCCTGATCCAGCGTCTGCTCCGGCATGTCCCTCAGTTGCCGCGCTTGCGGCTTTCTTCCGTCGATCCCGCGGAAGTCGATGAGCTTGTGCTGCAATTGTTGGGCGATGAGGAGCGGTTGATGCCGCATTTTCACCTTTCCGTACAATCGGGAGATGACCTCATCCTGAAGCGGATGAAACGGCGTCATGCGCGCGAACAGGTGATTGAGTTCTGCGAAAAGGCGCGGCGGCGCCGTCCGGACGTGGCATTTGGCGCCGATCTGATCGCGGGTTTCCCGACTGAAACGGAGGAAATGTTTGAACGTACCCTGCGGCTGATCGATCAGGCAGAGCTGACCTATCTGCACGTCTTCCCGTTCAGCCCGCGAACCGGCACACCGGCCGCCAAAATGCCGCAGCTCTCCGGCGCCGTGATCCGGGAACGGGCCCGCAGATTGCGCGAAAAGGGCGCGATCATGCTGGCGCGGCGGCTGAACCGGCTCGTCGGCGCCCGGCAGGAGCTTCTGGTTGAAGAGCCCCATTCCGCGCGCACCCGCTGCTTTGCGCCCGCCCGGCTTGCCGAACCGGCCGAACCAGGGGCTTTGCTGCAGGCGCAGATTGAAGCCACGGATGGGCGGATTTTGCAGGCGCGCGTTCTCAAATCTGCGCAGCCAATGGCGCCGCAGGCGGTCGCATGAGTGAGACCCAGGGTTCCACAGGCAGGCCGGGAATGTTCGCCCGCCTGAAGGCAGGATTGTCCCGCACGGCCACCCAATTGTCGGGCGGACTGGCGGATGTCCTGATGCGGCAACGTCTGGATGCCGACACGATCCGTACACTGGAAGAGGCGCTGATTCGCGCCGATCTCGGAACCACGCTGGCGCATGAGGTCACGGCGGACGTCGCAAAGGGACGCTATGACCTTGAAATCTCGGAGCGCGAACTGAAGAAATTGCTCGCCGAAAGCATCGCCAAATATCTGCTTCCCGTTGCGAAGCCGCTGATCATCGAACCCTCGGTCAAGCCATTTGTGATCCTGGTGGCGGGCGTGAACGGGACCGGCAAAACCACGACCATTGGAAAACTCGGCGCCAAACTTTCCGCGGAAGGAAAAAAGGTCTGGCTCGCAGCGGGGGATACATTCCGCGCTGCTGCCATTGACCAGCTGAAAATCTGGGGTGACCGCGCGCACGTTCCGGTGTTTGCCCGCGAACCGGGCGCCGACGCGGCGGCGCTTGCCTATGACGCATATGCGGCGGCGCGAAATGACGGCGCCGATGTGCTGCTGATCGATACGGCCGGCCGCCTGCACAACAAGGCGGGCCTGATGGCCGAACTGCAAAAAATCGCGCGCGTGCTGAAAAAAATCGATCCCGATGCGCCGCATTCGGTCCTGCTTGTGCTCGACGCGACCACCGGCCAGAACGCGATTTCCCAGGTGGACGCGTTCAAGAGCGCGGTTTCACTGACAGGACTGGTCATGACAAAGCTCGACGGCACCGCCAAAGGCGGAATCCTTGTCGCGCTTGCACACCGTTTCGGATTGCCTATCTGTTTCGTTGGCGTCGGTGAGACGATCAATGACCTGCAGAGCTTTGACGCGAAAGCCTTTGCCGCAGCCCTGACCGGGGCCGATGAACCGGAACGGCCGACGATGGGTTCGTGGCGCTTTGGAGTGTGAACTTTTGCATGGCTGAAGCATGAATCCTCTTGTGAAATTCGCGCTCGATCTTGGCCCGTTGCTGATTTTCTTTGCCGCCAACGGGCTCTTCGGAATTTTCACTGCGACAGCGGTGTTCATGGCGGCGATGCTGATTGTCATCGCCGTCGGCATCGTCGTCGAACGGAAATTGTCACCCATTCCGTTGATCACCGGCGCCCTGGTGCTGGTGTTTGGCGGGCTTACGCTTTGGCTCTCCAACGACATTTTCATCAAGATCAAGCCGACGATCCTTTACGCGATGTTTGCTGCGATCCTGATTGGTGGGCTCGCCTTCGACCGGCTCTTCATCAAACTGGTGCTCGGTCAGACCCTGCGTCTCGATGATGCGGCATGGCGGGTGCTGACATGGAGATGGGCGGCTTTCTTTATCGCGCTGGCCGTTCTCAATGAAATTGTCTGGCGGAATGTTTCCACCAACACCTGGGTTGCATTCAAGGTTTGGGCGGTGTTCCCGCTGACACTGCTGTTCGCGATGGCGCAGGCGCCTTTCATTTCCAGGCATCAGATCGAGGATAAACCTTCCGGGGCAGGATGAAGCGCATCTGCGTCCCCGGTTGACTCCTGCGCTCCGTCTCTGGAATATCGCTTCGGTTTTATGCCCGTTACGCGTTCGGGCGTGTGCGTCCGGTACCATTGGCAAAAACAAAAAAAGAAGTGCCATACCGGTTGCGTTATGATGCGAGTGCGGTAAAGTCGGCGCCCTGACGGATACGGACGATTTACCGGTTTCAACTTCGCGGG
>JANWHR010000145.1 GCA_025450355.1 Micropepsaceae bacterium | reverse complement strand
TCGAAAACGAAGGCGGCAAAGTCGAAAAGCAGGAATATTGGGGGCTTCGCACGCTTGCCTACCGGATCAAGAAGAATCGCAAGGGTCATTATGTTCTTTTGAACATGAACGCGCCTGCCAATGCGATTGCCGAACTGGAGCGGCAGTTGAAAATCAATGAGGACGTTCTGCGCTTCATCACCGTCCGGGTGGAAGCTTTTGAACAATCGAATTCGAGCCGGAAACGTGAAGAGTCGCGTCGTCCACGCGAGGAGACCGCACCCGCACCCGCACCCGCACCCGCAACGGAAGGAGCCGCAGCATGAGCACCCAACCCGCAGCAGCCCGCCGCCCATTTTTCCGCCGCCGGAAGACCTGCCCGTTCTCGGGCGATAATGCCCCCAAAATCGACTACAAGGACGTGAAGCTGTTGCAGCGCTACATCTCGGAGCGCGGCAAGATCGTTCCGTCACGCATTACGGCGGTCTGCGCGAAGAAGCAGCGCGAACTTGCCAAAGCGATCAAGCGCGCCCGCTTGATGGCGCTGCTTCCATACGTCATCCGATAGGTGCAGCCATGCAGATTGTGTTGCTTGAGAGGGTCGAAAAACTGGGACAGATCGGCGACATCGTCAAAGTGAAAGATGGCTTTGCCCGCAATTTCCTGCTGCCGAAGAAAAAGGCGTTGCGGGCGACGAAGGCCAATCTCGCCTTTTTCGAAAGTCAGCGGGTCCAGTTGGAAGCGCGGAACCTGGAGAGGCGCAAAGAGGCCGAGCAGGTTGGCCAAAAATTGCGCGGCAAGATTTTCGTGCTGCTGCGCCAGGCTGGCGATCGTGGCCAGCTTTATGGCTCGGTTTCACCACGCGACATTGCCGACGCGATCAGCGCCGGCGGATTCACCATCGCGCGGACGCAGGTTCCATTGGATAAGGCAATCAAAACCATCGGTCTGCATCCGGTTTCGGTGGTGCTGCACCCCGAAGTGCGAATCCCCGTGACAATGAACGTGGCCCGTACGGAAGACGAGGCGGAGCGGCAGGCGCGCGGAGAAGACGTGTTGGCCGAGCAGCCAGAAGAACAGGAAGCCGCCGCAAGCGCAGAGGCGGTTTTCGAAGAGGGCGCTGCGCAAGCCGCAGCCGAAGAGGTCTGATAAGGTTCAATGGCGTGTGCCCAAAAGGCGCTGCGGTGTTGCGGCAGGGCCTTTTGGCACCAGTCAAACATTATTGGATAACGTTGTTTCCGGCCCGTGCTGCGTCCTGTGCGTTGCGGAAGGCATGACCGTCCGGCAACGATGCCGCGATATATTGCCCACCATGCGAGCCATCTTTCAGCGGATGCATCTGAACGGAGATTTTGTCGCCCGGTTTCACTGAATCCGGTTTCCAGCCCTGTTGTTGGATCTGGCCGACGCCACCCATTTCAAAGGACCATTCAACCGGCTTTCCGGTTTTGTCATCGACGGCCATGATGTGCAGCCAGGCGTGCGGATTGGTCCACTCGAACTCCTTGACCGTCCCGTTCATGGTGATGGTTTTGTCGTGGTCGAACATGGAAAAGGAGTGATGTGCAAAGGCTGGCGCCGCAAGGCAGGCGGCGGTGATCGCAGCGGTCGCAATGATCCCGGATTTCATGTGGAGGTTTCCTTAAGGCGCTTCCGAAAGAACATATGCTGACCTATACCACGGCTCCCGCGGTGGTGCACCGGTTTCAATTGGTCGAGACAAGTCCCGGAATTTGTGGCAGTTTTGAGCCACTTGCGAACGGGAGGTAAACTTGCGCTCCACAGGGATTATTCTGGCCGCGGCCGGCATGGCGCTGGTTTCAGGAACGGCTCTGGCTGCCTGGAAGGGTTACCCTTACAAGGATCTCGGCTTCGCGGTCGAATTCCCGGATGCGCCAACGACGTCCACCGGTATGTATCACACGGTTCTGGTCAACTCGGCGCCAGTGCACATTTATGCCCGCAAACAGGACGATGCTACTTTTGTCGCGAGTGTTGTCGATCTTCAGGACCGCGCGGGCGAAGGCGCCAGCCTTCTGATCGAAGCCGAATTCAATCTGGGCCTTTTGGGCGATGTCAGCGCTACGGAGATTTCGCGGGTCGAGCCCGGTAAAGCCGCCGTGTTTGGGCATTTTGTTACGGTGGACTGCCGCAATGACAAGGTCCCCGACCAACCCGGTCAGACCGAAGCAGCCCACAAATGGTTCAAGGCCATCACCGGAGTGGAATGCCCCAACAAAGGACGGCTCACGGTCAATTTGCTGTTCAACCGCGGACGGCTATATCTGATTTCAGGCATCAACGATCCAAATCCGGATGGTGGGCCCGCGCTGAGCCCGGCAGCGCTGCGCTTCACCAATTCGGTGAGCCTGTATCAGGCGGACGGTACACGGAATCGGGCGGACGGCGGCGGTTAGGGTTTTCTCCGGCCGCACCCGCCCTATATAGCGGTCGAATCGGGGAGCACTTTGCATGGCAAAGCGCTCCAACTTTTTCTCTTTTGGAGTGGACATGTCCGCACATCTGGAAGTTGCGCGCATCACGGTGCCGCAAATCCGTGCCCGCAAGGCCGGCGCCCCGATCGTCTGCCTTACCTGCTACCACGCACATACGGCGAAGCTGCTCGACAATCACGTCGATCTGATGCTGGTTGGCGATTCGCTGGGCATGGTGATGCACGGGATGGAGACCACGCTTGGCGTCAGCCTCGAGCTGATGATCTTGCACTGCCAGGCGGTCATGCGTGGAAGCCGGCGGGCACTTGTGGTGCTCGATATGCCGTTCGGATCCTATGAGGAAAGCCCGGAGATCGCCTTCCGCAATGGCTCGCGTGCGATGAAGGAAACCGGCTGCACCGCGCTGAAACTCGAAGGCGGCGCGCGCATGGCTGCGACGATCCAATATCTCACGCAGCGCGGCATTCCGGTGATGGCGCATATTGGATTGACGCCTCAAATGGTTCAGGTGATGGGCGGATTTCGCACCACGGGCCGCGATCCATCGGAATGGCCGCGTCTGGAAGCTGACGCTGCCGCAGTTTCCGAAGCCGGCGCCTTCGCGGTCGTTCTCGAAGGAATGGCAGAACCACTCGCCGCCAAAATCACCCGGTCAATTCCCATTCCAACCATAGGAATTGGCGCCTCGCCGCAATGCGATGGTCAAATCCTGGTGATGGAAGACATGCTGGGACTGAATCCTGACCCGCCCCGTTTTGTGCGCGAATATGCCCATCTCGGCCCGGCTATTGAAGCGGCCGTGCTGGAATACGCTGACGACGTGCGCAACCGGCGGTTCCCCGGACGGGAGAACGTCTATGCGATGCGGAAACAGACGCCGTGAGCAGAACGGCCATCGTCCTGTTTTCTGCCGTACTTTTGCTGTAGTGACTCCGCCCAAGGCTCACATGAGCCGCCTCCGGCCTTAACCGGGGTTCGCCCTACCTGCCGGACATTGAACGAGGATTATGCGCATTGAGCGACATCTTCCAGGAAGTCGAAGAGGACGTCCGCCGGGAGCGATACGAAAAGCTCTGGAAGCTCTACGGCAACTATGTGATCGGGCTGGCCGCTCTGATCATTGTCGCTGTTGCCGCATTTGAGTTGTATCAGCGCTATGACCTGGCGCAACGCCAGCGTACCTCCGACCAGTTCCAGCAGGCGAGCCAATTGGCGGATTCCGGTAACTACGTGGGCGCAGAGACGCAGTTCGCCCAGATTGCACGCAGTGGCCCCCGTGGATACAGCGATCTTGCGAAACTGCGCCTTGCAGGCGTGTATCTGGCGGAGGGCAAACGGGATCAATCGGTAGATTTGCTGCGTCAACTGACCGGACTCTCCGATCCGGTTCTCTCCGGCGCTGCACGACTGCGCCTCGCCTGGACATTGGCCGATGCATCGCCAAAATCTGAACTCGTGTCACTCCTGCAGCCGCTGATGGCAAAGGATAATCCGTGGCGTTTTGCCGCCTCGGAGGTCATCGCTTATTCCGATCTCAAGGTCGGGGCGCGAACCCAGGCAATCGGCGAATATCAACAGATCGCGCAGGATACTGCCGCTCCGCCCAGTTTGCGCCAGCGCGCAGGCGGAATCGCGGAATTCCTCAAGGCAAATCCGGAGGGGTCCATCGCGGATGCCAGTCAAAGCGCGTCCGCACCGCCTGGTGGTCCGGCCGCAGGTCAGGAAAAAAAACCGTGACAAAATCGCGTGTCATTACCATTGCGCTGCTGATTTCAGCGGCAGCTCTGCTCTCTGGCTGTGACACCTATCGTGCGGTCGCCGACTGGTTCGACCTCGGCACGAAAAAGGTAAGAATCCAGGGCGAACGGATTTCGATCGTTGCCTCCGACGCAGAACTTGCGGCCGATCCGCAGCTCGCATCCTCAAAAATGGATTTGCCACCGCCGAAAAAGAACGCCGACTGGCCTGAACCAGGCGGCACGCCTGATAACGTCCTCGGCAATCTGATGGCAGATGGCCCTCTGGAGGAGCTTTGGAGCGTGCCAGCGGGCAAAGGCACAGACGATGATTCACGCCTGACCGCGCCCCCCATTGTGGCCAATGACACGGTTTATGTGCTCGATGCCGACACGCATGTTTATGCCTTCGATGCGAAGGCCGGTTATCTTCTCTGGGACGAGGGTTTGGCGCCGGATACCACCGTCGGCCAATCTTCCTGGTTCGGCCTGTTCGGCCCGGACCACGTGGACCCGCGCAAGGGCTTTGGCGGTGGACTCGCCTATGACGACGGAAAGCTGTTTGCCGCAACCGGGTTTGGAAATGTCATTGCACTCGATGCCAAGACCGGAAAGGAGCTGTGGAGAGCCGATACGGTCGTTCCGGTACGCTCGGCACCCGTGGTCGTGGACGGACGGGTGTACGTCGTCACCCAGGAAAATGAAACGCAGGCGCTGGATGCGAACGATGGCCATGAGTTGTGGAATCACCATGGCACGGTGGAAAGCGCGGGGGTGCTTACCAGCGCAAGCGTCGGAGTGTCCGGCGACACGGTCGTGGTGCCTTACAGCTCGGGTGAGCTTTTTGCGTTGCGTGCCCAGAACGGCACGCCCGCCTGGAATGACACGCTCACCCGGACGGGCAACACGACATCCCTTACCATCATCAATGATATCGCCGGCCGTCCGGTCATCGACCGCAATTTGGTATTTGCCATCAGCCACTCGGGAACGTTGGCGGCAATCAACTTCCGTTCGGGCTCGCGCGCCTGGACGCGAAATATTGCAGGTATTCAGACCCCGCTGGTCGCAGGCGAAAACCTTTTCGTCGTATCGACGGATGGTCAGGTCGTGTGCCTTAATCGCGCCGATGGCCGCGTGCGCTGGACGGCATCTCTGCCGTCCTTCGAAGATCCCAAGGGCAAACGTGGTCCAATCGTGTGGAGTGGTCCGTTGCTGGTGTCGAACTTCCTCGTGCTGCTTTCGTCGGACGGGAAGGCAGAACTTCTGTCGCCGTACAATGGCCAGAAGCTCGGGGAGACCGCGATTCCGGAGGGAACCTTCATTCCGCCGGTGATGGCGAACGGAATCATGTACGTCCTGACAAATGATGCCCAGCTGGTAGCGCTGCGCTGAATATAACGCCGTGATTTAGCCCGCACCGATCCGTGCCGGGCGGACCGATCCATGCCACTCACCGTCGCGATTGTGGGCCGTCCAAATGTTGGCAAGTCCACGCTGTTCAACCGGCTGGCCGGCGCGAGACTCGCCATCGTGCACGATACGGCCGGGGTCACGCGCGACCGCACCACTGCGGAAAGCAACTTCGGCGGCATTTCCCTGCACCTGATGGATACGGCGGGATTTGACAGTGGACCGCCCGGCAGTATGGCCGCACGCATGGCCGCACAGACATTAGCGGCGATTGACGATTCGGACCTGTGCCTCTTCGTGATTGATGCGCGTGCAGGCATCACAGCTTCCGATCGGGATTTTGCCCGCGTCTTGCACAGGCGCGGCAAACCGGTTGTCCTCGTCGCAAACAAGGCTGAAAGCGCTGCGAGCGAAATGGACGTCCTGGATGCCTCCTCGCTGGGGTTCGGAAATGCCATCGCTGTTTCGGCCGAACATGGACTCGGGCTTGCCGACCTGTACGACGCCCTTGTTCCTTATGCCGCCCGGGTGGAAGACCCTGAGGATGAACCGAGCGAAGATGAATCAGCAAAAAAACCTCTTCGTCTTGCGATCATCGGCCGTCCAAACGTGGGAAAATCGACGCTTCTGAACCGGCTGGTGGGAAGCGAACGGGCACTTACCGGGCCTGAAGCGGGAATTACACGTGATGCCGTGCTCGCGGAGCTGCGCGCCGGCGGCCGGGACATTCTGCTGCACGATACCGCGGGCCTGCGAAAGAAAGCGCAAGTCGTCGAAGAGCTGGACAAGCTTTCCACCGCATCCACACTGAACGCCGTCCGCTTCGCGGATTGCGTGATTCTGGTGATGGATGCGCTGCATGCGCTGGAAAAGCAGGACCTCGCGATTGCGGACCTGGTCGCGAGCGAGGGCCGTGCCATCGTATTCGCGGCCAACAAATGGGATCTCGTCGGCAATCCGGCCGCCGCGCGCCGTGAATTGCGCGAACGCCTGGACCGCCTGTTGCCGCAAGTCGCAGGCGCACAATTTGCCGGTTTATCGGCGCTTACGGGCGAAGGCATGGACGGGCTGCTGCCGGCCGTTTTCGAAGCAGATCGCGTCTGGAACCAGCGGATTCCGACGGCCGCATTGAACCGCTTTCTCCAATCGGCGCTAATGCGCCACCAACCACCCGCAATCCGGGGCCGGCGAATACGGCTGCGTTATATGCTTCAGGCGAAAGCACGGCCGCCGACTTTCGTGCTCTTCGGCAATCAACTGAAGGAGCTGCCCGAATCTTACCTTCGCTATCTCGTCAATGGGCTGAGAACTGCGTTCGAATTGCCCGGTACGCCGATCCGC
The DNA here is from genome assembly GCA_025450355.1 of Micropepsaceae bacterium. GTDB lineage: Bacteria > Pseudomonadota > Alphaproteobacteria > Micropepsales > Micropepsaceae > CAIYRG01. The sequence continues at coordinate 2,473 of JANWHR010000145.1, read as the reverse complement.
ATCACTCTGCGCGCTTCAAAAAATCCGTATACGCACTGATTCAGTGGCGGAAATTCACCAGTTCGCCAGTCCTCGTGCACTCGGGCGACAGAAATTCGGTTATCAACGGGACCAGTTCTTCCGGCGCCGGCAAGGTCTCCGGATCTTCGCCCGGAAAAGCCTCGGCGCGCATGCGCGTCCGGGTGGGCCCGGGGTTGAGCACATTGGCCCGAATATTGGTCCCGTTGCATTCTGCGGCATAGGTGAAAGTCAGGACCTCGAGCGCCGCTTTGGTGATGGCGTATCCACCCCAGTAGGGGCGGTTGAAGTGCGCCGATCCGGAGCTGACGAACAGCACACGACCAGCGTCGGATTTTTTCAGCAGGGGATCCAGCACCCGCAACAACCGCCAATTGGCGGTCACATTGATGGCGAGCAGATCATCCCAGGCGCGGGGCTGAAGATGCGTAACAGGTGTCAGCGGACCAAGAATGGCCGCATTGCCAAACAGCCCGTCGAGCCTTCCCCAGCGTTGTGCCAGGGTGCCTTGCAGGCGGTCAATGCCGGCAAAATCGGTCAAATCGAGGGGCACCAGCGTGGCGGACCCGCCCGCGCGCCGAATTTCGTCATCGAGCTTTTCGAGCGCATCCACGTCGCGCGCGAGCGCCAGCACATGTGCGCCGCAGGCGCCGAGTGCAAGTGCGGCTGCCCGGCCAATACCGCGCGAAGCCCCCGTGACAAGCACCAACCGGCCTGAAAATGTCACGCCATTTCCGTCAGGAGCGAAAGCTGACGCCGATGCTCATGCGCGTCGACCGGTTCAATCGGGTAATCCCCCGAAAAACAGGCATCGCAGAACTGGGGCGCCACCGGATCGCGTCCCGCTGCGCCCACCGCGCGATAAAGCCCTTCTATGGAGACAAATGCCAGCGAGTCGGCGCGAATGAATTCGCGCATGCCTTCCAGATCGAGTTTGTGTGCGAGCAAATCGTCCCTGTTCGGGGTATCGACCCCATAAAAGCAGGAATTCGTGGTGGGTGGGCTCGCGATTCGAAAATGCACCTCCGTGGCGCCGGCATCGCGGACCATCTCGACGATCTTCTTTGATGTCGTGCCCCGGACGATGGAATCGTCCACCAGTACGATCCGCTTACCCCTCAGCATTTCCCGGTTGGCGTTGTGCTTCAACTTCACGCCCAGATGACGAATCCGATCCGACGGCTCGATGAATGTGCGGCCGACATAATGGTTGCGTATGATCCCGAACTCGAACGGCAGCCCGGACGCCGCGGCATAGCCCAGCGCCGCCGGAACCCCCGAATCCGGCACGGGTATCACCATATCGGCGGCGGCAGGCGCCTCGCACGCCAACTCCATGCCAATCTGCTTCCGCACGTCATAGACATTCCTGCCCTCGACCATGGAGTCCGGGCGCGCAAAATAGACATATTCGAAGATGCAGAAGCGCCGTCGCTTAGGCGGGAATGGGTGGAGCGAATCAATACCGTCACTGGTGATCACCACCATTTCGCCCGGCTCGACGTCGCGGACGAATTCGGCACCAATGATGTCCAGCGCGCAGGTCTCGGACGCGAGAATGAATGCATTGTCGAGCTTGCCCAGAACAAGCGGCCGCACGCCATAGCTGTCGCGCACCCCAATCAACTTCTTCGAAGTGAGCGCCACCAGAGAATAGGCCCCTTCCACATGCTTCAAGGCGTCAATCAGTTTTTCGACGACCAGCTCATAATGGCTTCTGGCGACGAGATGGATGATCACCTCGGTGTCGGAAGTGGACTGGAAAATCGCACCCTGCCGTACAAGATCGCGGCGCAGCTGACGTGCATTGGTGAGGTTGCCGTTGTGCGCCAGCGCGAGTCCTCCACCCGTGAGTTCGGCGAACATTGGCTGGATGTTCCGCCCGCCAGGACCGCCTGACGTAGAATAGCGGACATGCCCGATCGCATTGAGACCACAAAGATTCTGCGTATGGCCATGCTTCCCGAATACGTCTCCCACCAGGCCAAGGTGGCGTTCGGACATGAATTGCCGGCCGTCGAAGGTAACGATTCCTGCGGCTTCCTGGCCGCGATGCTGCAACGCATGCAGCCCCAGCGCAGTCATCGCCCCGGCGTCCTCGTGGCCGAAAATTCCGAAGACGCCACATTCCTCATGTAGTTTATCGTCAGGTGCAGCCATGGAACGCGCCAAAACCTTCCGTTGGTTCAAATCTCTACTCCGGCCTTTTCAGTCGCGCCATAGCGCCGGTCCGGTCATCGCCGGCCGTGCCGGCAAAAGCTGTGGAAGAGCCGGTTTCTTTCTGTTTCCTGCCGTTCGCATTTTGCCCGGGCAACAGCGCCTCCAGAATCCGGCCGGTTTCCCGGATCACGGGGTAAAGACGTGCTTTGACCAGCACGTCGGGATGATCCCGCTCCGGGACAAGGGCAGCGAAAGCGAGATAAGCAAGACTGACGATCACGAGGCCTCGTGATCG
>JANWHR010000144.1 GCA_025450355.1 Micropepsaceae bacterium | reverse complement strand
TTGCCGTGTCATGGCGCCAAATTCCAGACCAGCGGCCGTTTCGCGGATGTAAGACAGCCCGTCAACGCGGTTGAGGTCGATGATGTGGTCCGGCAGCACATAGCGGAAATTGAGCATCGGCATCAGCGACTGGCCGCCGGCGAGCAATTTTGCGTTTTCGAGCCGCGACAGCAGACCGATGGTGTCGGAGACGGTGCGCGGATCGTGATAGGAAAACGGAGGCGGTTTCATGCTTCTGTCCTGTTTACGCGCGCGGCAGGAATTCTGCGAATTTCGCGCGTATTCTCTCGTCCAGTTCCCTTGAATTGCGGACCACCTGCGGGAAGGTGTCGCGGCGTGACCACGGTTTGGTTGCGTCAATCACGACCCGCGCGTTGCGCCGGTCGCTTTCGCCGTAAACCATCGGGTCCAGGACCGTGCTCCAGCAGCCGCGCAGCACTTCCAGGCCCTCGCGCGGATCAAAACGGGTGCACATCGCCCAGATCACCTTGTCCATATCGGCAGGATCGATGTCATCATCCACCACCACGACGAAACGGTTCGCATAGGCGCCCGCATGGCACTGCGAGGCGATCAGCCCCGCCTGCTTCGCATGCCCCGCGTAGAGCTGTTTGATCGCAACCGTCAGCCACAACCGGCTTCCTCCCGCTTCATGCGCCCAGACGCCTTTCACCTCAGGAATACCCGCTGCTTCCAATTGATTCCAGACCGCGCCGGAACGATACGTGCCACGATAAAAGGAATCATCATCCGGCGGCACGCCGGGGATTGCGCCCATCAGGATCGGGTTGTTCCGGTGCATGAAGGTTTCGATGCGAATGGCCGGTTCCTTCTTCTGGCCGCCGGCGTAATAGCCGGTCCATTCACCCAGCGGTCCTTCCTGAATCAAATCGCCGGGGTGAATAAAGCCTTCAAAGGCGATTTCAGCATGGGCAGGAATTGGCAGGCCGGTGCGCGGCCCCGCGATCACTTCGACGGGTTCGCCAAGCAATCCGCCCGCCGCGTCATATTCGTTGCTGCCATACGGAATTTCCAGCCCGGCGATCATGAACAGGATGGGATGCATCCCACAGACCACCGCGACCGGGCACGGTTCGCCCTTTTCGTGATAGCTGCGCATGATGATGTCGCCATGTTTGCCCTTCGAGCACATCACCGAGGCAACATTGGCTTCATGCGCCTGCACACGGTAGGCGCCGTAGTTCACCCAGCCCGTGTCGCGATGCTTCATCACCACCAGGTCGCCGGTGCCGATGTAGTAGCCCCCGTCAAGCTCATGCCATTTCGGGACCGGAATCCGGAACAGGTTGATCTGCTTGCCCTCACTGACGTTTTCGAACAGCGCGCCGCTACGCACCGTCAGGGGCGGAATGGATTTCGCCTGCTTCATGGTGCGGCGCCAGTAATGTACCAGCTCGAGGGCGCCTGATTCCGGCGGATTGCCCAGCGTGAGATGAATCCGGCGAATGGACGTCAAAATATTCGCCAGCACCCTGTGACCTTTCGGATAACCGGGAATCTCGTCGAACAGCACGGCGGGATTGCCGGTCTTGCGCTGATGGAAATCCACGATTCCGCCGATTTCTTCCTCGCGGCCGGCACCGGCGATGTGCCGGATTTCACCGGCGGCATCCATTGCGGCGATCCAGCTTCGCAAATCCTGCGTGGCCATGTGCCCTCCTCACTACCTTGCCGGACGGTGGTCGCATCCGACCGCTTCGGCTACCGAAGCAAATCCGTCTGCCCGCAGAAGCTGCGCCAGTTCCTGCTTTATCCGGCGCACCAGCCCGGGGCCCTGATACACCAGCGCCGAATAAACCTGCACCAGTGACGCGCCGGCCCGGATCTTCGCATAGGCGCTTGCGCCATCGGCGACTCCGCCACAGCCGATGAGCGGTACGCGGCCCTTCGTCAAGCGATAAATCCGCGCGAGGCATTCCGTCGAGGGCTTGAGCAGCGGCGCGCCGGACAGCCCCCCCGCTTCATTTTTCTGCGCGCTTTTGAGATCTTTAGGGCGGTCGATCGTCGTGTTGCCAATGATCAGGCCGTCGATCCCGGTGGCGAGCGTGACCTCAGCAATGTCGGCGATCTGCTCCGGCGTCAGATCCGGGCCGACCTTGGCGAGCAGCGGCGGGTGGCGATTGCCCGCACCGCGATTGCGCGCCGCGATGGCGTGGCGGAGCAGCGCATCCAGCGCCACCCGCCCCTGCAGATCGCGCAGGCCGGGCGTGTTGGGAGATGAGATATTGATCACGAGATAATCGGTTGTTGCGGCGAGCTTCTCGACGCCCTCCGCGTAATCGTCGCCGGCATCCTGCGTGTCGCGGTTTTTTCCCACATTCGCGCCCACGATCCCGCGTTTTTCGGGATTACTGCGGCGGGCGGCGAGACGGCGCGCAAAATTCTCCAACCCCCCACTGTTAAAGCCGAGCCGGTTGATGATGGCGCGGTCTTCGTCCAGCCGAAAAAGCCTTGGCTTCGGATTTCCCGGTTGCGGCCGCGGCGTCACCGTTCCGGCTTCGACGAAACCGAAACCCAGGGAGAGCATCGCGTCAGACACGCGTGCATCCTTGTCAAAACCGGCCGCGAGCCCGATCACATTGGGGAAACCGATGCCCCAAACACTGGTGCGAAGAATTGGATCATCGGGTGAAGCGCGGCTGCCCACCAGACGGTGTTCGAGCGCGTAAAGCGCCGCATGGTGCGCGGTTTCGGGCGGCAGCGCGTAAAGGGCCGCCAGCGCAAGGCGGTCCGTCAGCCCCACCGCCGCCGACTCATGCTTTGCTACTGCCGGAGAGGCGGCGGAAAAACGCGCCGATCATCATCAGCAGAAGCGAAAAAGCGGAGATCGCCTGAGGTTTGGACGCAGAGGCTGGCGAGGCGGCAGGAGGTGGCGTTGATGCCGCCCCTTCTTGCGGAGCGAGCGCGGCGGCAGCAATTTGCGACGCAGCGAGTTGCTTTTTCAGTGAGTTGGCAAATTGCCCGATGAGCTGTTGCGCCACGTCCTGAATCATTCCGGAGGCCCGGCCATATTGGGCAATGGCGCCGGAAAGCATCAGGTCCGTTTTGACCATTACGCGCGAGCCTGAGCCAGCCGGCTCGATGGCGAAATCGACATTGGCATGGGCACCGCCGCGCCCCTTTGCGTCCTTGCCCTGCGCAAACAGCCGGGCTTTGTGGGCGGCTTCATCCTTTTCGCTGAATTTCACGGTGCCCGCGAAGGTCAAAGCGACCGGGCCAAGCCGGACAGAGACTTTGCCGTTGTAAGTGTTCTCATCCACCACATCGGTCAGCTCCGCACCCGGCATGCAGGGCGCGATGCGCGGAATGTCCATCAGCACTTTCCACGCCTGGCCGGGAGGCAGCGGTACTTCAAAACTGTTGTTGATCAGCATGGAGAAACCCCTTTTGCGCCACGAGGCGCTGCCAAACCCACTGCGCGGAAGCCAACAGATTTTCATCGTCATAAATCCGCGCAACCAGCTGGATACCTATCGGCAGCCCGTTCGGTCCTTTGTGCGACGGAAGCGTAATGGCCGGCACATGCAGTGCCGTCCAGAATTCCTGGAACCGCGTATCTCCCGTCGATTGCAGGCCCAAAGGCGCTTCACCCGTCACACAGGGCGCGAGCACCACGTCGGCATCGCCGAACACAGCCGGGATTTCATCGCGGCACTGCTTGACGCGCTGAAGCGATTGAATATAGCGATCGAACGGAATCGAAAGGCCCTGCTCGATCTGCGCGGTCAGCCCGGCGCTGATCGCCGTGCGGTTTGTGTTCCACTCATGCGCCAGCGCGCGGGCGCGTTCATAGGGATTGATCACCGTGCGCGCTTCCTGGAGGGCGCTGAAGCTGCCGGGCAGGTGAATTTCACGGAATGACGCACCCGCGAGCCGAAGCCGCTGCGCCGCCTCTTCAATCGCCTGCTTTGATTCGGGCAGCGCCGCCTCCCAGAGATGCGTGCGGCAGAGCGCAATTTTCGGAGCGCCGCTGCGCGCCCGCAGGCGCGGCCTGCCGGTCAGCACGGAGGACAGGAGGTCCGCGTCTTCCACCGTGCGCACGAGCACGCCAATGGTATCGCGGCTTTCTGCAGCGAACTTCATACCGCCGCGGGAGATCAGATTGTAACTCGGCTTGTAACCGACGACGCCGCAGAAAGAGGCCGGCCGCAGGACCGATCCGCCGGTCTGGGTGCCGTAGCCCGCGGCGGTCATGAAATCGGCAACCGCAGCGGCCGAACCGCTGGACGAACCGCCGGGCGTGCGCTCGGGGTCGTGCGGATTCCGCGTGAGGTTTGGCGTCAGCCCGGCAAATTCGCAGGTCACGGTCTTGCCGAGGATGACCGCGCCCGCGCGGCGCGCCAGCGCGACGGAAGGCGCATCCGCGAATGTCCGGTTGCCGCGATAGATCGGCGAACCCATGTCCGTGGGCATGTCGAAGGTGTCGATGACGTCCTTGACACCGATGGGAACGCCGGCGAGCGGGCCGTTCTCATTTTTACCGTCGAGCGCGCGCGCCTGCTTCAGGGCGAGATCAGGATCAAGATAGGCCCAGGCCTTCACCTGCCGGTCGCGTGCATCGATGCGTTCGAGGCAGTCGCGCACCACCTCTTCGGCGCTGAATTTGCGGTGTGCGATGCCGTCTGCGATTTCGCATGCGGAAAGCCGGTTCAGACCTGTATTCGACATCAGCCCCTCGCGTGGTTTGAAGCCGCGGCGCCGGCGATGCGGCCAAACACCGAGCCCGAGGTGAGCCCGGTACCGCCAGGATAGTTGAAGTAAAAGATTCCACCGACAAGCTCTCCGGCGGCATAGAGCCCCGGAATGGGCCGGTAATCGAGGCCCATGACCTGGGCGTCATTGGTGACGCGCAAACCGCCAAAGGTAAAGGTGATACCGCAGGTCACCGCATAGGCTTCAAAGGGCGGCGTGTCGATCACATTGGCCCAGTTCGATTTGGGGATCGCGAGCCCTTCGGTCGCGCGACCATCCTTCACATTGGGGTTGAATGGAATGTCTGTGCGCACCGCGGCGTTGTATTCGGCAATGGTGCGGATGAATTGCTCCGCATTCACACCATCGAGTTTGCGCGCAAGCTCTTCGATGGTGTCGGCCGTCACTTTCGTGCATTGCCGGATATTGTATTCGTCGCGCTGGAGGTGTTTGGTTTTTTGGTCCCAGATCTGCCAGGCGAACTGGCCGGGTTGTTCGAGCACCAGCCGGCCATATTTGGCATAGGTATAATTTCGAAAATCGGCGCCTTCATCGACAAACCGCCGTCCCGTTGCGTTCACCAGAAGCGCAAAGGGGTAGGAGTGCTTCTGGAACTGATCGCCAACTGCGAGATCGCCGAATTCGGGCGCATTCATTTCCCATTGCACGGCGTGACAACCGGACCAGTTGCCGTAGGGGCTCGCGCCGATCGCCAGCGCCATGCGAATGCCTTCGCCGTTGTTGAAACGGGAGCCGCGCACCTTCGCGAGGTCCCAGCCCGGCCCGAGATAGCGCGTACGCCATTCCGCATTGGCTTCAAATCCGCCGCAGGCAAGCACGACCGCGCGCGCTGTGATCTCGCCGGTTTCAGGACCGCTTTTGAAGCGGACGCCCGATACGCACGCGCCATCGTAAATGAGATCCGTGGCGCGCGTGCCGTACCGGATTTCGATCCCGTGCTTGCGCCCGGACGCGTTCAGCATGTCCACAAGCCCAGGGCCGCCGCCGACCGATTCGATTGTCAGCCCACCCCAGAATTTGAAGCGCCCCCCGATTTTGAACGCCTGCCGGCCGTAGATCGGCACAAAGCGAATGCCCTTTTCGCGCATCCAGATCAGCGCCGGCAGGCTGCGTGTCACCAGCAATTCGCACAGATTTGGATCGGTGCGGAACTGCGTCACCCGCGCCATGTCGTCGAAAAACTGGTCCTGGGTGTAGGTGCCAAAATCCGTACTTTCGATTTCGGCCTGGGAGAGATCGGGGACAAGCGATCTGATGTCATCGACACCGTTGTACACAACGCGCATGGCGCCCGCGGTGAAACGGCTGTTGCCGCCGCTTTCTTCTTCCGGGGCGGCTTCGAGCATCAGCACCGAAGCGCCGCGTTCGCGTGCCGCGAGTGCCGCACACCAGGCGGCATTTCCACCACCGACGACTACGACGTCCCATTGTTTAGATGACATTTACG
>JANWHR010000143.1 GCA_025450355.1 Micropepsaceae bacterium | reverse complement strand
ACACCAAGGCCGGCACGGTCACCGCGACGATATCGATTGGCGCGGTGTTGATTCCGCAACACGCCGAGAGCAGTACCGCAGCAATGAGCCGCGCGGGAGAGGCGCTCGACCGGGCCAAGACCTTTGGACGCAATGGCTTTGCCCTGTACACCCCATCCCTGCAACGCGAGTCCGCCCGGCGCAGGCTGGCAGCCGCCGGAGATGAAATCGTGAGCGCGCTCGAACAGGATCGCGTGCTGCTCGCTTATCAGCCGATCATCGATGCGAAATCGCGGATGCCGCAGCTTTACGAATGCCTCCTGCGGATTCGCAAGCCCGACGGAACAGTCCTTCCCGCGAAGGATTTCATTCCCGCTGCCGAGGCGCTCGGGTTGGTGCACAAGCTGGACAGGCGTGCGCTGGAACTGGCGATGGACGAGCTGTACCGGATTCCTTCGGTGCAATTGGCGATCAATGTTTCGGCGACAACGGCGGGCGATCGCGCCTGGCTAATCTCATTCATCAATCACGTGCGGGAGAATCGTCGCGTCGCGCCGCGTTTGACGGTTGAATTGACAGAGACGGCGGCACTGAATCTGTTTGAGGAGAATGCCAGGTTTGTGACCCGGCTGCGCGATCTGGGCTGCCGCGTTGCAATTGACGATTTTGGCGCCGGCCATACCTCTTTCCGCAGCCTCCATCAGCTGCGCGTCGATGCGGTGAAGATCGACGGCATGTATGTCGAACATCTCGCCGCATCGCCGGACAATCAATTGTTTGTACGGACACTTGCGGAACTGGCGCGCAATCTGCGGCTGGAGACTGTGGCCGAATGGGTTACATCGGAAGAAGACGCGCAGCTTCTGGAAAGCTATGGCATCGGATATTTTCAGGGACATCATTTCGGCCGCCCGGACGTCAGCCCGCCGTGGAGGCGGCAAAAGCCGGCGATCGCCGCAGCCTGACTACTTTCGCTGCACCAGTTCGGCCAGCTGCCGCCGCATGGCTTCGACCTGATCCTTGAGCTCCTGGATTTCATCTTTCCGCCCAGGGCTGGCGGGTTCCGGTTCGGGGTCTGCAGGTTTTGCCGCGGTTCGCGAATCCGGCTGACTGCCCCACGAGCCCGCTCCGCTGAACGGCGAGAACATGCGCATCGCGCGGTCAAAAAACTCCATATTTTGCCGCGTGAGCTGCTCGAGATCGCGATAGCCGAGCTTTCCGCCCAATGCGTCCGCAAATTTCTGGCGGATTTCGTTCTGATTTCTGGAAAAGCTTTCCATCGAGATTTCGAGATATGACGGGACAAACGCCTGCAGGCTGTCACCGTAAAAGCGGATCAATTGCCGCAGGAATTGGATCGGCAGCAGATGCTGACCCTTGTTCTCTTCCGCGAAGATGATCTGCTGCAGCACTTGGCGAGTGATGTCTTCGCCCGTCCGCGCGTCGTGAACTTCGAAATCGACGCCCTGCTTCACCAGGTCGCAAAGCTGCTCGAGTGTGATGTAGCAGGAGGCATCCGTGTTGTAGAGGCGCCGATTGGCATATTTCTTGATGACAATGGGCTCGGGCGCACCCGATTTCTTGTTGCTCAAGCCGTGTTTCCGTGAGCTGAGGGTGTGGCGGCCCGCAGTGGTTTCGGAGCATTACGCGGGCATCTGTTGGCCGCTGTCCAGACACTATTTTGCAATGCAGCATTTTTCCGTTTACCAATGCCCGGGCCAGCTCTGACGAGGTTTTCATGGATGTGGTGATCGCGTCCGGCGCGAGAACGCCGGTGGGATCTTTCAATGGCGTATTCGCCAACACCCCTGCGCACGATCTGGGCGCGGTTGCGATTGGTGCGGCGCTGGAGCGGGCGAAGGTCGCACCGGCGGAGGTGTCGGAGGTGGTTTTCGGGCAAATTCTGACGGCGGCGCAGGGGCAAAACCCCGCGCGGCAGGCGGCGATGAAGGCCCGGATTCCGGTTGAGACGCCAGCCTGGCTGGTCAACCAGCTGTGTGGGTCGGGGCTGCGGGCTGTCGCGATTGGTTATCAGGCAATCCGGAACGGCGATGCCACCATCGTGGTGGCGGGCGGCCAGGAGTCGATGAGCCTCGCTCCGCATGCGGCGCATCTGCGCAATGGCCAGAAAATGGGGGCGTTGCAACTGGTCGATACCATGATGACCGACGGCCTGATCGACGCCTTCCACGGTATCCACATGGGGATTACGGCGGAAAATGTGGCGCGGGAATACCAGATTACGCGGGAAGAACAGGACAGGTTCGCGGTTGCGTCGCAGAACAAGGCGGAAGATGCGCGCAGGAGCGGCCGCTTTCGCGATGAAATCGTTCCGGTGACCGTGACGGAGCGGAAGGGCATCCGCACCATGTCCGATGACGAATACATCCGGGAGGGCGTCACTTACGAGGCCATCTCGGCGTTGCGTCCAGCTTTTGCGAAGGACGGCACCGTGACCGCAGCAAATGCTTCCGGCCTCAACGACGGTGCTGCGGCGGTTGTGCTGATGAGTGCGGATGACGCAGAAGCGCGTGGGCTGAATGTTCTTGGGCGGATCGTTTCCTGGGCCAGTGCCGGCGTTGACCCCAAAATCATGGGTACAGGACCGATTCCTGCGTCGCAGATGGCGCTGAAGAAAGCCGGTTGGAAGGTGTCTGACCTCGGCCTGATCGAATCCAACGAAGCCTTTGCGGCTCAGGCCTGCGCCGTCAACCGGGCGCTGGCATGGGACACCGGCAAAGTCAACGTGAACGGCGGCGCCATTGCGATCGGACATCCGGTCGGTGCGTCCGGCGGCCGCATCCTGGTCACGCTGCTCTATGAAATGCAGCGCCGAAACGCACATCGGGGAATTGCCACCATGTGTATCGGCGGGGGCATGGGAATTGCCGTGTGTGTCGAGCGTTGATGGGGACGGGATGGGACGTGTAGCAGTCGTTACCGGTGGCACACGCGGGATTGGCGCGGCGATTTCCGTGGCGCTCAAGCATGCGGGCTATCACGTGGTCGCCAATTACGCGCGCGATGACAAAACCGCGGCAGATTTTTCGTCCCGCAGCGGTGTTGCCGCGCGCCGCTGGGATGTTTCCAGCTTCGCCGACTGCGCTTCGGAGGTTGGCTCAATTTCCGGCGAATTCGGGCCGGTGGACATTGTGGTCAACAACGCCGGTATCACGCGCGACGCGACCATGCGCAAGATGACAAGGGACGGCTGGGATCAGGTGCTGAACACCAATCTGGGCGGCTGTTTCAACATGAGCAAGGCGGTTTGGGAATCGATGCTGGGGCGCAATTTCGGCCGGATCGTGAATATCGGGTCCATCAATGGCCAGGCGGGGCAGTATGGCCAGGTTAATTACGCCGCCGCCAAATCGGGGATTCACGGTTTCACCAAGGCACTTGCGCAGGAGGGCGCGGGAAAAGGTATTACGGTCAATGCCATTGCGCCGGGGTATATCGATACGGAAATGGTCTCCGCTGTTCCCGGACATGTTCTGGACAAGATCGTCGCCCGAATTCCGGTGGGACGGCTCGGGAAAGCCGAAGAGATTGCGCGTGGCGTGGTGTTCCTTGTGGCCGACGAGGCGGGTTTCATTACCGGATCGACTCTGTCGATCAATGGCGGCCAGCACATGTACTGACGCAAACGGGCACTCAAGATCTGATGGCCATTCTCAGCCTTGTGGAAGTCGAAAACCTGACCTGCGAACGCGCCGGTCGGCGCGTTTTTCGCAATCTGAACTTTGCAGTGGCGAGCGGTCAGGTGATGACGCTGGAAGGGGCCAACGGCGCGGGCAAATCGTCGGCATTGCGGATTATTGCGGGTCTGTTACCGCAGGCGTCGGGCGATGTGCGGCTGAAGATGGCTGCGGGTTACGCTGTTTCCGATGGTGACGAGCGGGCGCGGTTGACCGGCTGGATGGGGCACACGGACGGTGTGAAAGCGCAATTGACGGTCGAGGAAAACGCGTTGTTTTTTGCCGCCCTCTATGGCGCACGGATCAATGTTGCGGGTGTGCTCGACCATGTCGGGTTGAAGCGGATTGCGGGGATACCGTCGCAATATCTTTCCGCGGGTCAGCGCCGGCGCCTGGGGCTGGCACGCCTGATCCTGAGCAATCGGCCGCTTTGGCTGCTGGATGAACCGCTTTCCTCGCTGGATGCGGCGGGGCGCCGTCTCGCGGCAGAATTGATCGGCGAGCATTGTGACGATGGCGGCATCGCAATCGTGGCGACGCACGAGACCCTTGGTCTCGATGCGGCGCGATTTTTCCTTGGACCGCAATGAAAGCCTTTGTTGCCCTGCTCACCCGCGATATCCGGCTGGCGTTCCGTGCCGGCGGGGGCGCTTCACTTGCGGCCGCATTCTTCGCCCTGGTGTCTTCGCTGGTGCCTTTTGGCGTCGGCGCCGATCTTGTGCTGCTGGGGCGGATCGCGGGTGGAATCCTGTGGGTCTCGGCCGCGCTGGCCGCGCTGCTGTCGCTGGACCGCCTTTTTCAGGCAGATTTCGAGGATGGCAGCCTTGATGTCCTGGCCCTGTCGCCGCTTAACCTGGAAGCTGCTTCCGCGGCGAAAATCCTCGCCCACTGGATCACAACCGGGCTGCCGTTGGTCCTGCTTTCGCCCGTCCTTGGGCTCCTGCTGAATCTTCCAACCCGGGCTTATGGCGCCCTTATTGCATCGCTCGCGATCGGAACACCTGCGTTGTCCGGCGTCGGGGCGATTGGGGCTGCGCTGACGCTTTCAGTCCGGCGCGGCGGGCTTATTTTGGCCCTGATTGTGCTGCCTCTGATCACACCAGCACTGATCTTTGGCGCCAGCGCGGTCCTGGACGCAATGGAGGATACCGGACGCGGGGCCTTTCTCTTCCTCGCGGCCTTTTCAGTTGCGGCGGTCGCCCTTTCCCCCTTTGCTTCGGCGGCGGGCGTCCGCCTGAACGTAGGCGGCTGATTTTATCGAACAGAGGGCGTAAATAATCGTCATGATGATCACCGCTCTGGCCAATCCCAAACGGTTTCTTGATCTTTCCAGAACCGTTTCGCCCTGGACCTGCGCACTCGCAGTCATCCTGCTGGGCATCGGCTTCTATTGGTCGCTGTTTGCAACGCCACCCGATTACCAGCAGGGGCAGAGCGTGAAGATCATGTTCGTGCACGTGCCGGCGGCATGGATGGGAATCTTCATCTACTCCATGATGGCGGGCGCATCGCTTGTCGGGCTGGTGTTCCGGCATCCTCTCGCGGATGTGGCGGCTAAATCAGCCGCGCCGTTGGGCGCCGCCTTTACGGCGCTTGCCCTGTTGACCGGTTCGCTGTGGGGGCGCCCGATGTGGGGCACCTATTGGCAATGGGGTGACGCGCGGCTGGTTTCGGAACTGATCCTGCTTTTCATCTATCTGGGCTACATCGCGCTTTGGAACGCGATCGACGATCCGGTGCGCGCAGCGAAGGCCGCAGCAGTGCTTGCGCTGGTTGGCGCAGCGGACGTCCCCGTGATCCATTTCTCCGTGGACTGGTGGAACACGCTGCACCAGCCGGCAAGCATCCTCCGGCTGGGCGGTCCGACGATCGACAAGGCATTCCTGGTGCCGCTTCTGATTATGATCGTAGGCTATACGTTTCTGTTTCTCTGGCTGCTGCTGCTGCGCATGCAAACCGAAATCCTGGAACGCCGGGCGCGCTCGCTGATGATGGCCAGAGGCGCTTGAAGGATGGCGAATTTTTTCGCGATGGGCGGCTATGCCGTGTTCGTGTGGCCGGCCTACGCGGTGACCTTTGTCGTCCTGATTGCTGCAATTGTGTTGTCGATCCAAAGCTATACGCAGGCCAGGAGAAACGTCCGCCAACTTGAGGAAGAGGGTTCTGCGACGGAGGAAACACGGTGAAACGGCTGCTGTAAGTGATCCCGGTAGCGCTATTCGGCGGACTGGCTTTCCTCCTGTACATCGGCCTTTTTCAGGGCCCGCCATCCGAATTGCCATCGCCGCTGGTGGGAAAGCCGGCGCCGGAAGTTTCGCTTCCGCCGCTGGACAATCAGGCGCAACAATTCTCACGCACCGAGCTGGGCGAAGGACGCCCAATCATCGTGAACTTCTGGGCTTCATGGTGCGCACCCTGCCGGCTCGAACACCCGGCGCTGCAGCAGTTGGCGGCGCGCAAAGGCATCACGCTCTACGGAATTGATTACAAGGACAAACCGGAGAATGCCCGCGCGTTTCTGACCGAGCTGGGCAATCCCTTCGGAAAGATCGATCAGGACCAGGAAGGCCGCGTCTCGATCGACTGGGGTGTTACGGGCGTACCCGAGACGTTCGTCATTGACGGAAAGGGGATTATCCGCGTGCATTATGCGGGCCCCCTGACGGATGAAGTGATTGACCGGCTGATTCTGCCGGCGCTTTCGCCGGAAACTTCCGGTAAGCCGCGCGAGGTGGGCGGCTAGAGCATTTTCCGCCGAAGCATGTCCCCGACCCCGATCGGGGATGGCGGCCGGTTCGGCGCAGAAAATGCGTCAGACAAATAACTTAAAGCGCGTTTCCGATTCAAAGAAGCTAAAACGCGCTTTAGCGCCCGCGGCGTGCCGGTTTGGCGCGCGATGCCGCCGGACCGGATTCGGCCTGCGCGGCAACGGCGACAAGCATCTTGACGAATTTTGCCCGGTCGGAAGCACTGAGACCTGAAAGCAGCGCGCGTTCGACCCGCTCACTGGCGCCGCGCGCGGCACGAAGTGCTTTCTTGCCGGAGGGGGCGATCCGGACCGCATTTGCACGCTGATCGGATTCCGTTCGCTCGCGGTCCAACAGGCCCTTGTCGATCATCCGGCGGATCATCTCCGCCAGGGTCGAACGGTCGATCCCGGTCAGGGCCACCAGATCGGTCTGGCTGATGCCCTCGTTCTGTTCCACCGCGGCCAACACCGTGAATTGCTGCTTGGTCAGGTCGCTGGAGGAAGTTTCACGCGAAAACAGATCGTTAGCGTATTGCACGCAGCGTCGCAAAAGATGGGACGGCGACTGTGAAAGTTCGAAATTGCCGTTGGGCTTTCGCGGATTTTTT